>CAZUVA010000006.1:0-17739 GCA_964622755.1 uncultured Zetaproteobacteria bacterium | reverse complement strand
GCATTAGCCACTTCCCAGATGCGATCAGTATTGCCGGTATCGGCAGTATAAATCACCTGCTGATTATCCTGCTCAACTAAAAAGCCCGTGCAGGGGACAGGGTGATTGACTTCGATAGCGGTGATACGAACACCATCAATCTCAAAAGGCGTTTCCGGCTTGATATCATTGAGTCTGAGGATGGGGTCTTCGGCATTGGGTATTCGTGTAAAATCGGGCCAGATCAGATCGTTAAGGAAATGTTTTTTCAGTATCCGGTTGCTTTCAGGCAGACTGTGAATGGTAATGGTCCTGTTATCCACATTTCCACCCAGGCGTTTGATTGAACGGTTATCGGCAAGAAAAGCGATATCTTTGATATGATCCAAATGGATATGGGAGAGACAGATATGTTGAATGTCGTGCTGTTCTTCCAGTGATAATGTTTCGGTAGGGGAGCCGGCATCAAGCAGGATAGAATCATTAACCAGAAGTGATGTCAGCCGAAAGCCGAGCAGTTGTCCGCCGTAACAGCCCAACACCTTGATTCTCATGCTATGGTTCTTTCCGGAACTGAAGTTAGGGCCTTGCGCATGTTGCGGGCAGAAGTCGTTAATGAGGCAAGGATAGCATCGGTACTTTCCGCCTCGCTGATGCGGGAAACGAAATGGCTGCCAACAACAACACCATCAGCAAACCGTGCTACCTGAGTCGCCTGCTCGGGTGTTTTGATGCCAAAACCAACACATACAGGCATATCACTCATACTTTGAATATGCACCACCTTGTTGCGAATGATATCGATATCGCCCATGTCTGCTCCGGTAATACCGGTCAGCGACACATAATAAATAAAGCCGCTACCGTTTTCACTGGTCAGACGGATGCGTTCGTCCGTCGATGTGGGCGATAGCAGCAGAATACGATCCAGATCATGTTTTTTCAGTGCCGCATCGCAGATATGGCCTTCTTCCGGCGGAATATCTACAATCAGTACGGCATCAGCGCCGGCACCCTGTGCTTTTTCAGCGAACGTTTCAAATCCCATGGCGTAGGGTACATTGGCATAGCCCATCAGTACAATAGCGAGATCGGGGTGGGTTTTACGTACGGATTTGGTTAGCGCAAAAACATCATTGATATGTACGCCGGCTTCCAGGGCGCGTTCGCTGGCAGCCTGAATCACCGGCCCGTCAGCCATGGGATCGGAAAAAGGCATGCCAATTTCCAGAATATCAGTTTGATCCGCCAACGCCTGCAGCAATTCCCGGCTGGTGGAAATATCGGGGTCACCGGCTGTCAGGTAGCCAATCAATGCTGCATGCCCTTCCTGTTTGCAGCGCTCGAACACTTTGGGAAGTCGCATGCTCATGATTCGTTCTCCAGCCAGCCCAGGTGTTTGAATACGGTATTCATATCCTTGTCACCACGGCCGGAGAGGTTGATCAGTACGATCTGATCAGTATTCATTGTTTTGGCAATTCGGCCACCTGCGGCCAGTGCATGGCTGGATTCGAGTGCCGGAATGATGCCCTCGCTGCGGGTTAGCAACTGCAGTGCTTCCAGTGCTTCATCATCCGTGGCGGCATCCAGTTGCAGGCGACCCTCTTCCAGCATGAATGCCAGTTCCGGCCCGACACCGGGATAATCAAGTCCTGCAGAAATACTGTGTGTACCCATCACCTGCCCTTCTTCATCTTCCAGTAGAAATGTCAGATTACCATGCAGAATGCCGGCTTTTCCTGCCGCCAGAGATGCGGCATGTTTGCCGGTGGATAGTCCGTAACCGGCTGCTTCCACAGCTACCAGTTTGACCGATGCGTCATCGCGGAACGGATGCAACAGCCCCATCGCATTGGAGCCGCCGCCGACACAGGCTACGGCGACATCCGGCAGTCTGCCGGCTTGTTTCAGAATTTGTGCCCGTGCTTCCTGGCCTATAACGGTATGAAACTGGCGCACCAGCAGCGGGTAAGGGTGTGGCCCGGCAGCAGTGCCAAAGATATAAAATGTATTTTCACAGGTTGCCACCCAGTTGCGCAGTGCTTCGTTGACTGCATCTTTCAGTGTTGCTGTGCCGGAATCAACCGGGATGACATTGGCTCCGAGTAATCGCATGCGCAGCACATTCGGCATCTGCCGGGCCATATCTTCACGACCCATGTAGATGTCGCATGTCATGCCGAACATGGCAGCAACTGTGGCCGTAGCGACGCCATGCTGTCCCGCGCCGGTCTCGGCGATGACACGTTTTTTACCCATGCGCCGGGCCAGTAACCCCTGGCCGATGGTATTATTGATTTTATGTGCGCCGGTGTGGGTTAAATCTTCCCGTTTCAGGTAGATTTGAGCACCGCCAAATTTTCTGGACAGACGTTCGGCGTGATAGAGCGGTGTGGCACGGCCGACATAGTTTTCGAGTAATTGGAGGCGTTCGGCATGAAATGCATCATCATTCCAGGCATCGAAAAAAGCTTCTTCGATATCCTTAAGCGGTTGCATTAGCGTTTCGGCCGCAAAGCGACCGCCAAAGCGACCGAAGTGCCCGCCTGCATCAGGAGCGTGTTTAATTTCCAGATCATACATGGAAGCAAAATCGGTATGTTGAGATGATGCGCTCACAAGGGCTCCTTATTCAGATGTTATTCACTGCGTTAACGAAGGCACGCATTTTTTCGGCATCCTTGATGCCCGGGGATAATTCAATGCCGGAGGATACATCCAGTGCAAACCATTGGCGAACAGACAGGGCTTCATGGACATTGTCGACATTGAGCCCACCGGCCAGTGTTAGAGGATAATCGTGTTTGAAATCGTGCAATAGCGACCAGTCAAAAGAGGTGCCGGTGCCGCCATATACACCGGTGGGGGCCTTGGCATCGAGCAGTAGCGGGCAGTTAAAACCGGTGGCACGTTTCAAATCATCCGAACCGGATACCGGAATAGCTTTCAATACTCGCCGACGCTGTGCTTCACAGAAATCGGGGGTTTCATCACCATGCAGTTGAATGACACCGAGCGGTACGGTTTGCAGTATCTCGGCAATGTAACTCTGTGTCGGGTTTACAAACAAGCCGACAGCCGATACGAAGGGAGGCAGCTGACGGATGATGGCCGCAGCTTTCTGTGCTTCGATATAACGCGGTGATTTCTCATAAAAAACGAATCCGACTGCATCCACGCCCAGTCTGGAGGCCTCCAGAGCGTCTTCCAGCCGGGTAATGCCGCAGATCTTGATGCGTGTGCGTGGTTTGTTTTGTATCACTGCCATGCCAGTACTCTAGGTGGTGCTTGCACGTATGCCAAATTAGCAATATCCCGGTTGTATCATACCGGCTGGCAAATCAGGGGCGGATTTCTCTCTGACGATGCGGCTCCGGACAGATAAGGTTCTCTGGCGCATCAAGCCCGGCTTCCCTAAACTTCGCCGATGAGCACAGTTATGAGCACCTATGCGCGGTTTCCCCTCACACTGGTGAGAGGGAAAGGTTCCCGTGTCTGGGATGATAACGGGAATGAATATCTGGATTTTATATCCGGTATTGCTGTCAATACGCTTGGGTATGCTCACCCGCAGCTGACTGCGGCATTATCCGAACAGGTCGATACGATGTTGCATTGCTCCAATCTGTTCCATATCCCGAAACAACAGAAACTGGCTGAAAAGTTGACTGCGCTGTCCGGACTGGGAGCGGCTTTTTTTTGTAATTCCGGGGCTGAAGCGAATGAGGCCGCTATTAAATTGGCCCGCAAGTACTTCTATGACATGGATTCATCCAGGCGTACGGTTATTACCGCCACCCAATCATTTCACGGGCGACTGCTTTCCACCCTGACTGCGACAGGCCAGGACAAGGTGAAAGTTGGTTTTGATCCTTTGCCACCGGGCTTTTTACATGTGCCGCTCAATGATATTGAAGCGTTGAAGCAGGCTGTGAACGAACAGACAGCAGCTGTATTGCTGGAACCGTTGCAGGGTGAGGGTGGTGTCAATATTGCGGACGCAGCATATCTTCAGTCGGTGCGAAAACTGTGCGATGAACTCGGGCTATTGCTGATTCTTGATGAGGTTCAGACCGGCATTGGCCGGTGTGGCACCATGTTCGCATTTGAGCAGGCCGGTATTGTTCCGGATATTTTGACTTTGGCCAAAGGTTTGGGTGGTGGTGTGGCCATTGGAGCGATGTTGGCTACGGAAACTGTATCTGCTTCTTTCGGCCCCGGCACGCATGGCTCCACCTTTGGCGGTAATCCACTGGCTTGCACTGCGGCACTGACCGTGCTCGATGTGATAGAGTCCGCCGGATTGCTATCCAATGTGCAGCAGCGGGGTAAGCAGTTGAGAAAGGGTTTGCGGGATATGGCATGCCGGTTTCCTGTGATCCAACAGGTACGCGGACAGGGCTTGCTCATTGGGGCAGAATTGAGTGTAGAAGTGGCGCCACTGATAGCTGCCGCCAGGGATAAAGGGCTGTTAATACTGATGGCGGGGCCAAATGTGTTACGTTTTCTGCCTCCGTTGAATGTAAATGCGGTGGAAGTGGATGAGGCGCTGACAACTGTTAGTGCAGTATTGGAGAGTACGTTGGAGGCTGGAAAATGAGACATTTTCTGACATTGCTGGATGTATCACCGGATGAGGCAAGGCATCTTTTGAAACGTGCAGCCAAGATCAAGCGCCGGTTGAAAGAGGGGAAACCACACAGGCCACTGGAAGGTAAAACGCTCGGTATGATTTTTGACAAGGCCAGTACGCGCACGCGCGTTTCTTTTGAAACCGGCATGTTTCAGCTGGGTGGCCATGCCCTGTTCCTGCATTCCGATACCACTCAGCTAGGGCGAGGCGAACCAATTGCGGATTCGGCACGCGTGCTTTCCGGCATGGTTGATGCTATCACCATCCGCACCTTCGGCCATGATATCTTACAGGAATTTGCCCGGCATTCGAAGGTGCCGGTGATCAATGCCCTGACCGATCTGACGCATCCGTGCCAGATTCTTGCCGATGTGCTTACCTATGAGGAGCATCGTGGCTCGATTGAGGACAAAACCGTGGCCTGGATTGGCGATGGCAATAATATGGCGCACTCATGGATCAATGGTGCGGTAACGTTCGATTATAAACTGAAAATCGCCTGTCCGGACAGTTATCGACCGGATGAGAAAATGCTGGAGGCTGCACGGGTGCTTGGGGCGGATGTCACGCTGTGCGATGATCCTGCCACGGCGGCATACAAGGCAGATCTGGTGACGACGGATGTCTGGGCTTCCATGGGACAGGAAGAAGAGCAGGCCGAGCGCGAGCGGGCATTTGACGGATTCTGTGTCACCGACCGTGTGATGGCCCACGCCCATGGCGATGCGTTATTCATGCATTGTCTACCTGCACACCGGGGAGAAGAGGTTGCTTCGAGTGTGATTGATGGCCCGCAGTCGGTGGTGTGGGATGAGGCGGAAAATCGTCTGCATGCCCAGAAGGCGCTGCTGGAATTTTTGCTAAAGTAATGAAGTTATAAAGAGGCTTTCGATGTCTGATGTAAAAAAAGCGGTACTGGCTTATTCGGGGGGACTGGATACCTCCATTATTCTGAAATGGTTGCAGGATACCTATGACTGCGAGGTAATCACATTTACGGCTGATCTTGGTCAGGGTGAAGAGGTGGAGGATGCACGCGCCAAGGCCAAGGCCTGTGGTGTTGCTTCCATTTATATTGAAGATCTCCGCGAGGAATTTGTGCGCGATTATGTGTTTCCGATGTTTCGCGCCAATGCTGTTTATGAAGGTGAATATTTGCTTGGCACCTCAATAGCCCGCCCTCTGATTTCCAAACGGATGATTGAAATTGCCGAAATAGAAGGCGCGGATGCGGTATCGCATGGCGCCACTGGCAAGGGCAATGATCAGGTGCGTTTTGAACTGGGTTTTTATGCCCTGAAGCCGGATGTCAAAGTGATTGCGCCGTGGCGTGAATGGGATTTGGTATCACGCAAGGATATGCTCGATTTTGCCGAGAAATACGGTATCCCGGTTGAGCGCAAGCGCGAAGGCTCCAAGTCACCCTATTCGATGGATGCCAATCTGCTGCATATTTCTTACGAAGGTTACGACCTGGAAGATCCGTGGTGCGAACCGTCCGAATCAATGTGGCGCTGGAGTGCCTCTCCTGAAAATGCGCCGGATAAAGCGGAATACATTGAGTTGAGCTATCAGCATGGTGATATCGTTGCTATCAACGGCGAAGCCATGACGCCGGCGACGGTGCTGACCGAGCTGAATCGTTTGGGTGGCAAACATGGTGTCGGTCGCATTGATATTGTGGAAAATCGATTCGTCGGCATGAAATCACGCGGTTGTTATGAAACACCGGGTGGAACCATTATGCTCAAGGCGCATCGAGCCATCGAGTCAATTACGCTCGATCGTGAAGCGGCTCATCTGAAAGACGAGTTGATGCCGCGCTATGCCAAAATCATTTACAATGGTTACTGGTTTGCACCGGAGCGGGTGATGTTGCAGCAGGCCATCGATGCGTCGCAGACCTGTGTCAACGGCGATGTGCGTTTGAAACTGTATAAGGGTAATGTTGAAGTCGTGGGTCGCCGTTCGGATGATTCGATGTTTGATGAACGATTATGCACCTTTGAAGACGACGAAGGCGCGTATGACCAAAAGGACGCATCCGGCTTTATCAAACTTAATGCGCTGCGTTTGCGCATGAACAAACTACTCAACCAATAATCAAAAGGAGACGCAAGATGACTGAACAGGGATATGCTAAACCGATTCGGATATTACACAGCCTGTTGGCGCTGTGCATACTTACGCAAATTAGCATTGGTGAATTGATGGATGTGCCGGAAGTTGAGGACACACCTGCCGTTGCCGGGATTCACCTTATCATGCCGGCCTATGCTCATGAAGGACAGCATCATCCTGCGGGTACACCGGTAGAAGAAACGCTGGGTTTTGAAGTGCATGAAATTCTGGGGTTGACCATTGCCGCTCTGATATTGATTCGCATCATGCTGGCCATGACAGCGTTGCCCGGCGCCAACTGGCGCGAACTGGCGCCGTGGGCGTCTGCCAAAGGCCGCAAACAACTGGTAGATGAAATTCAAACGCAAATGGCCGGCTGGAAACAGGGTAAACTGGCTCCTCCTGAAGATGGAGAAGCGGTTGCACGTTGTGTTCATGGTTTTATTTTGCTGGCGGGAACAGTCATGGGCATTACCGGCACAATATTGTATTTCGGCTGGAGCACCACTGCGCCTCAGACTGAATTGATTGAACTGGTCGCTTCAACCCATGAATTGGTTGTCGGTGGTCTGGAAGCGTTGCTGGCTGCTCATATTCTGGCAGTTGTGATGCATCAAAGACAGGGTCACGATATCATCGCGAGAATCAAGCCTTCAGCCTGATTTCTGAAGGAGATGTTGATGGATCAACAATCCATGTGCGTTAAGACTGCGATGGATCACAGGGTGATCGGGAGAGGTATATGATAAAGCATAACAAAATTCTGGTTCCAACAGACTGTTCGGATCAGTCCACTGAAGCGATACGACGGGCAGGCGTGCTGGCAGAAAAGTTCGGAGCTGAAGTTCATTTGTTGTATGTGATGGAGCCATCCATGTATTTTGAAATGGATATGGTTGCTATCCCGCCTCTGGATGAGATCGACAATACAGCGCAAAAGGGTGTGTTCCGGCGCATCAAGGCTCAGGTGTCATCGTTTGATTTCAAGGTGATTGTGCATATGAAAGAGTCTGTTGGCGATCCGTCACGCAGTATTTGCAAGTTTGCAGAATCACTGCCTGCTGATTTGATTGTGATTGCCCGCCATGCTGAAAAAAGCACGTTTGCACATATGCTGATGGGTTCGTTTGTCGAACGGGTTGTTGCGCATGCACCTTGTTCGGTCATGGTGACAGTGCCGCATAGTTTGTCCGGAGATGAGAAGCAGGAAACGGCTGAATAAAATCTGACAGACTCTTGCCCCCGGGTTTAGCTGCAGTCGCAGACAGACCAACGCAGAAATTCACGGCTTTCAATCCGGTTCGGATGTTTAAAGAACAATTTACTGTCGCCTGACTCGATCAGGTGTCCTTCGCACATGAAGATGATCTGGCCGCCCAGCCGTTTTGCCTGCTCAATGTCGTGAGTGACGCATAGCACAGGCAGGTTCTGCGCCAGTTCAAGTAGCGATACCTCAATGAACTGTTTGGAGCGGGGGTCAAGTGATGCGGTTGGCTCATCAAGCAGCAGCATCTTTGGAGAAAGTATCAGCGCTCGGGCAATGCACAGGCGTTGTTGCTGGCCAACAGACAGCGTAGCAGCCTGATCATGCAGGCGGTTTTTCACTTCATCCCACAATGCAGCTTGTTTTAAGACCCTTTCGATGTGGTTTCCCGACATATGGCTGCGTTCTTTTCTGCTTAGCCCGAAGACGATATTTTGTTGAATTGAGCATGGAAACAGGGACGGCTTCTGTGCAATCAGCCCAATGGTCCGGCGTAGTTCATCTTCACCCTCAGGCCAGCAGCGGGTATCATGGCCCATGATACGGAGTTTGCCGCACCAGTCTGTATGTAGAAGGTTGAGACAGCGCAGCAGCGTGCTTTTACCCGCACCGGATGGCCCGATCAGGACATTCATCCCATGTGCCGGAAGGGAAAATGAAATGTCCCGTAGAATATTATTACCCTCAAGCGTAAGACTCAGTTCCGATACTTGCAGGCTGATGTCTCCAGTATCTGTAGCGACAACCTGTTGTGGTGCCTCTGTCGGTATGGCTGTTGCTTTTTTCTTCTTTGTGTTCATCCATCCATCCTGATTTTTCGTAATGCAGAAGCGCCAAAACTGAGCGCTGTCACAAGTATGACCAAAATTACTGCCGATGCCCATGCAATATCCACAGCCTTGGCATTTGCGCCTTCCTGTGCCAGATAAAAAATATGTGTTTGCAAACTGGTAACGGGTGAAAAGAGTGAATCCGGCCATGCCACGCCGGAAAATACTGTGGCCGTGAATAAAATTGGTGCGGTTTCCGACAGGGCGCGTGCCATGCCCAGCAACAGGCCGGTCATCAGTGCAGGCCATGCGGCAGGAAGCCAGACGCGTCTGATCAGTTGTCCATGGGTTAATCCCAAGGCTCTGGCCGCTTCGGTTTTTCCGCCCGGAATGCGCTCAATGGCATTGACACTGTTCATCAACAACATGGGAAGAATGATGACAGCCAGAATTACCATGCCGGTGAGCAGGCTGATACCCCAGTGCAGTATATGAACCAGCACGATCAAACCGCACAGGCCATAAACAATAGGCGGAATACCAACCAACAAATGCATCATACCCAGCAATATTTTCCGTTGTCTGATATTGGCAGCCAGCGCATAAAACAGTGTGCCGCCCAGGGCGACGGGTGCAGCTAAAATACACGCGCCTAGCATCAGCAGCAAGGAGCCGGCAATTTGAGGCCACAGCGCAGTGACATTGCCAAATGCGGAAGCCTGACTACTGCCGAACAGCATGGCCCAATCCAGCGCCGGGATGCCCTTGAATAGAATGTATAACAGACAAGCCGCAGGCAGTAGTAGAGCGGGCAATGCCAGCATGATGGTAAGTGTTTTGGCGCAACGTTCGTTCATACTGTTGGCGCTCTGTCTGTGCGTATATGGGCCAACAGGCTGATAGCGATGGTGACCAATGCCAGCAGCAAGCCACAGGCCATCAGGGCGGAGAAATGCATCGAACCGAATGCCGATTCGCCGATTTCCCGGCCAATGCGAGAGGTTAGAGTCTGGGCCGGTGCGAGTAGATTATACCATGGATCAGGAATGCGATCCATGGAGCCGACCACCAGCATGACGGCCATGGTTTCCCCCAGCGCGCGCCCCAGTGCCAGCAGAATACCGGAACGGATGCCCGGCCAGGCTTGTGGCAACAGTACGCGCCACAGGCGCATGCTCCATCCCATGCCGAGGCTGGCGGCGGCATAGCGCTGATGACTACTGACCTCGGACAGTGCATCTTGCGTCATGACCATAATAGTCGGTAGCACCATGACCGATAGCAATATACCGGCAGCCAGCAGGTTGTGCCCGGTCAGCAGGTGCAGGCTTGATTGCAGTATGGGCAGCAATATCCACAAGCCCAGAAGCCCGTACACTACCGATGGAATCCCGGCCAGTAATTCCATGCCGGTACGCATCAGGCTGCGCCATGGGGCGGGCAATATTTCAGTGCTCATCACCGCTGCCGCCAGCCCGGTGGGAATGGCGATAGTCAATGCGATGAGTGCAGCCCAAAAGCTGCCGATGATGGCAGCAGTCAGACCGAACAGGTGCTCATAGGGATACCAGTTACCGGAGAGTAACGGGTTTAAACCATAGTGTTGCCAGTATGGCCATGACTGCTGCAACAGAAAACCCAGCATCAGCACGACCACAATCAGGCTAACCAGTGCGGATGTCCGCATCCATAAATTAAGCATAGGCGACTACAGTACGATTAGCGTACCTGCAGGTAACCCGATTTCTTGACGATGGCCTGCCCTTCTGGTGAAAGCAGGAAGTTGGCGAAGTCGCGCGCCTCGGGGGAAGCCTTTTTGGCTAGCAGGACATGCAGGCTGCGGCTGATCGGATAGCTGCCATCGCGCACATGCTGAATATCGGGCAACACAGCCTTGTTACCCTCGCCAACTGCGATACCGCGTACGGCATCATTCAGCCATGCATTGGATAACATACCGATGGCCTGATCACTGTGTGCAACCAGCGCCTGCTCTTCGTTGTTGGAACCGGAAATTACCGAGGCACCCGGGGCTCGGGCATGCGCATCACCCAGCACCGCTTCAGCAAAGACATGGCGTGTGCCCCGGCTGGCTTCCTTATCGATAACCAGAATTTGAGCATCCGGCCCGCCCAATGATTTCCAGTTTTTGATCTTGCCCCGGTAGATGTCAGCGATTTGGTGCAATGATAACTGATGCACGCCACCGACATAGACAGCTTTCGATACAACAACAGCCACGGCATCTTTGGCGATGGTCAACACATCGACCTTACCATGTAATTTAGCCGCTTCTTCTGCATCAATTTCGCGTGATGCCATGCCGATATCTGCCGTATGTTGAATCATCGATGCGATACCGACTCCTGAACCGCCACCGGATACAGTAATGGTCACATTCGGATGTTGATGGTGGTACGCAGTGGCTGCTGTAGATACCACGGGCAATACGGTCGTGGAACCCGCTGCGTGCAGTGTGACTGCTGAGGCAATTTGAATCTGGGCACCCAGAAATACGGCTGCCAGAATGAGATATGATATACGTTGCATGATTTTTCCTCCGGGGAATATTTCCAGCATGTGAATGGTACGCAGTGGTGGTCTTTGGCGCACGGAATTACTTACATTGAAAGCAAGCTGATGCCGGTCAGGAAAAAACGAACGGCAAGTGCGACAACCAGTGCAACGCCGATGGAGAGGGCGACCGAAAATAATGCATCCTTGCGGCCAATCACTTTGACCATGACGGCAAAGGTGGAGATGCAGGGAATATAAAACAGCAGGAAGGCAAGGAACGTTGATATCTGAATCCAGTCGAGCGCCTGTCCGACGTCAAACGTACCGAGCGCCTGATAGATCATCACCAGCGACAGCTCTTTGCGCAGGACGCCAAACAGAATCGGGACACCCAGAACCATTGGCAATCCCAGTGACCAGGTGGTGATAGGGGAAAGAGCTGTATTGATGACCTGATCCCCACCCATAAACTGTAGCAGGGCGAGTACGATGCTGCCGCCTACCAGTAACGGTAATACGATGGTGACGATGTCTTTGGTGCGTTGCCAGGTGGAGGTGAGCAACGGATGTATTTTCGGCCAGGCATAGGCTGGAATCTTCTGAATCAGTCCGGGACTGATTTCGGGATAGCGATGTGAGAGCAAGCGCCCGAGCAGGGCAATCACCAGCAGACTTAATATAAATAGCAGGAATACGCCGATAGCACCAAGATATTTAGCTCCCAGCGCCAGCACCACAGCCGAACGCGCCGAGCACGGCACAAACGTGATCAATAGGGACGCGACGACACGGTCGCGGCCACTGGTCAGGCCTCGGGTGGCGGCAATGGCGGGCACATTGCAGCCCAGACCCAGCAGAAACGGCACGGCGACCCTGCCATGCAAGCCGATAGTGTGGAAAAAGCGATCCACTACAAACGCGATACGATGCATGATGCCGCTCTCTTCCAGTACCACCAGCATCAGTACCAGCGGTAGCATGTAGGGCACGACGATACCGATCAATCCGATCAGTCCATCGGCAATGGCGCGGCCAACCACGCCGGCGGCTGTATCCGGTTGCCATGCGGCAATCATATGGGCCAGTCTGGCCGACGATATAGCATCCAGCCCCGAACTGACCTCGAACACCATGAACAGGACTGTGGCAAATACGGCCAGAGAACCTACCAGCCCCCAGTGAGGGTGCAGGAATAACATGTCCATGCGATCTTCCCAGCTTATTTTCGGCTTGTGTCTGTTGCGTACGACTGAATGGAACAGGGTCATAGCGCGATGATGACGGTCGGCTTTAACCTCCTCACTCAATGTTCTCGGCAACATGCTGTCCGCCTGTTTACGCAGGGCGTGGATGGCCGGTGCGACATCGGGAAAATGGGTTTTAATCTCGCTGCGCAGGTAGTTATCATGCTCCAGCAGGTTCATGGTCAGCATATTGGCAGGAATGGAAAATGCCTGTTGAATTTCCGGCTTGTCGATTTCTTTGTGCAGGCGATTCGCCCATTGCTGGATATGCCGGCTGGGCGGTTGGGGTAACGGGCACACTGGATCACGACCGGATTGCAGGACACGTTCAAACAGTTTCTCCAGACCATGGCCTTTCAGTGCAACCGTCGGAATCACCGGCGCACCGAGCTTTTCGGACAGTGTTTCGATATTGATTTCAACACCCTTGCGATGCGCTTCATCCATCATGTTCAGCGCAATCACAACCGGCAACCCCAACTCGGAGAGTTCCAGCGATAGCTCGAGGCTTTGCTGTAATGCGCTGGCATCGATGACCTGTACCAGCACATCAGGGCGGGGAAATGGTGTCGGTGGTTCACTGCGCTCGTGGCGCGAAATTAATGGCCGCGTATCACCCCATAGCAGGTATTTCAGTGCTTCCAGATCATCACCTGTCAAGCCGCGCAGCGATGACAAGCCGGGCAGGTCGACCAGATGAATTTCATCCACACCAATCTGCACCGGGCACTCGGCATAAGGTTTGTGGGTGCCGCTCAGTTTTCCGGTGCGGTAGCGGGTACTGGCTACGGCATGAAAGATAGTACTTTTGCCGCTGTTGGGATGGCCAACCAGTGCCACCCGAAGGCGGTTATCACCGCGATAAACATGGTGATGCAGGGTGATCGGACTGGCGGATTCGCTGAATGCTTGATTCGACACAGATTTACCCTGATTCAGGCGTACGGTAAGTCATAGATAGACCAGATCATTGCCGGAAAAGATGGCGCTATGATGGCGAATGGCCTGTTCAACGCTGCTGCGATTAGCAGTCGAGCCAAGGGCCTGCATTGAAGTGACCGGGGTATCGGACATGCCGCAGGGAACAATGCCGCTATAATGACGCAGGTCAGGATTGATATTCAGGGCAATACCATGAAATGTAATCCACTTGCGGCAACGCACACCGATAGCAGCGATTTTTTTATCTTCAACCCAGACACCAATACCGCGTGAATTTCTCCCGGCATCAATATTGAAATCGGCCAGTGTGCGAATAATCAAATCTTCCAGTCGCCGGACATGGGCATGTAAATCCTGTTCAGCCCTTAGATCTGCAATCACATAACAAATCAATTGCCCCGGCCCGTGGTAGGTCACTTCGCCACCACGGCCACTTGGATAGACGGCAATGGATTCACCATCAATACTGCGGGTCAGCACGTCTGCCTCGCTGCCGGATGTACCGATGGTATAAAGCGGAGGGTGCTCGGTAAAAATCAGAGCCGAAGTTGCTGTTCCAGCCAGAATAGCGGCAACGAGGGACTCCTGCTCTGCAATGGATTCCGGATAGGTTTGCCTGTCATGACGAATAACGCGCATTGCCGCAGGCTAGACCGAATGCAACGGAAATTCCGCTTTGTATTGTCCCTCACATTGACCGGAACGCATTGCCCCATAGAGTCCAGCACCCCCGTTTTGCATTCAGGGCAAGGAGTCAGCAGCTGTGAGTAAAGAAATTGAAGTCAAAGCACTTACATTTGAACAGGCGCTGGCAGGTTTAACCGAACTGGTTGAGAAACTGGAATCGGGCGAACTGCCACTGGAAGAGAGTGTAGCTGCATTTGAACAGGGAGTGAAACTTTCCCGCCGTTGTGAATCTCTGCTCGATCAGGCAGATCAACGCTTGCAGATTCTGGGCGACAAAACATCCGCCGAATAAATGCAATCGCCTGAATTTCTTTCTGCATATGCCCGGCATATGGAAGAGGCGCTGGTTGAAATGCTGGATATGCGCAAGTCTGTGGTCACAGAGCGGTTACTCAATGCCATGCGCTACAGTCTACTGGCCGGTGGTAAACGTATACGCCCGGCTCTGTTGCTGGAGTGTTATGCGGCCTGTGGTGGTAAGGATGCTGCATCTGCCATGCCGGCGGCATTGGCTATTGAGTGCATTCACACCTATTCGCTGATTCACGATGACCTGCCCTGCATGGACAATGATGACCTGCGTCGGGGCAATCCTACTTGTCACAAACAGTTTGATGAAGCTACGGCAGTTTTGGCAGCCGATGCATTGCAAACGCTGGCATTCGAACTGCTGGCCGGCTCCACGCTGGCGGCGGAACTGCGCTGTAAACTGATGTATAAGCTGGCTATTGCAGCAGGATGTCAGGGTATGGTCGGCGGACAGATGCTTGATATGCAGGCGGACAACAGTAGCGAAGACATGGACATTCTGACTGTTGAGCGCATCCATCTGCATAAAACCGGCGCATTATTGAGCTGGTGTTGTGAAGCGGGTGCAATGCTTGCCGAAGCGGACAAATCGCAGTTGAATGCCTGCTCCCGCTATGGCAAAGCTGTCGGACTGCTGTTCCAGATTGCTGACGACATTCTGGATGTGACAGCCAGTTCATCGGTTTTGGGTAAAAGCGCCGGTAAGGATGTTGCGCAAAACAAGGCGACCTATGTGTCAGTGCTTGGTTTACCGCGCGCTCGTGAAATTGCCGAAGAAATGCAGGAACTGGCTGTAGATGCATGTAAGCCGCTGGGCAAACAGGCCGACCATTTACGGGCACTGGTTCATTATATTCAGGAGCGTGGCAAGTGACTTATCCGATGTTGGAAAAAATCCGTGGCGTGTCCGATCTCAAAGCGTTGTATGAGGATCAGTTGCCTCAGCTTGCCACGGAGATGCGACAGTATCTGATCGAAACACTGGCACCGATCGGTGGCCATCTGGGCGCAGGGCTCGGCGTGGTTGAATTGACTATAGCGTTGCATTATCTGTTTGATTCCCCCCGCGATAAAATTGTGTGGGATGTCGGTCATCAGGCTTATCCGCATAAAATTCTCACAGGGCGCTTGCAGGGTATACCAACGATTCGCCAATACGGTGGTCTGTGCGGTTTTACCAAACGCAGTGAGTCGGAACACGACCCGTTCGGTGCAGGGCATGCTTCCACCTCGATTTCAGCTGCCTACGGTATGGCATGCGGGCGAGATCTGAATGGGGAAAACAACCATGTGATTGCGGTGATTGGCGATGGAGCGCTGACAGGGGGTATGGCCTTTGAGGCGCTGAATCATGCCGGTGGCAAGGATAATCGCCTGCTGGTGATTTTGAATGACAACGAAATGTCGATTGCCCCGAATGTCGGTGCGATGTCCTCCTATTTGGCACGTATTATTACCGGCAAGCCTTACACGCAGGCCAAGGATACAGCCAAACGGATTCTGGAGAAACTTCCCGGCGCCCTGAGTGCGGCCAAACGTGTTGAAGAGCATGTCAAAGGCATGATTACGCCCGGCACGCTGTTTGAAGAGATGGGCTTTCGTTATGTCGGGCCGATTGATGGCCATGATTTCGAACATCTGCTACCCACACTGGCCAACTGCAAGGATCTGGATGGCCCGATTTTGCTGCATACCATCACCAAGAAGGGGCTGGGCTTTTCACCCGCCGAAGAAGACCCGGAAACATGGCACGGACTGGGGCCCTACAATGTACAAACCGGGAAGCCGAACAAAAGCGAGGGCAAACCACCGAGTTATACCGAGGTGTTTGCAGATACGCTAGCTGATTTGGCTGATGCTGATGATCGCATTGTTGCTATTACAGCAGCCATGCCTGGCGGTACCGGTCTGACCCGTTTTGCCAGACGGCATCCCGAACGCTGCTTTGATGTCGGCATTGCTGAACAGCATGCAGTCACCTTTGCCGGCGGTTTGTCGGTAGCCGGAAAACGCCCCTTTGTGGCCATTTACTCAACTTTCATGCAGCGGGCATTTGATCAGATCATTCATGATATTTGCATTCAGAATTTGCCGGTGACGTTTTGCATGGATCGAGCTGGCATTGTCGGTGCGGATGGTGCGACCCATACCGGCATGTTCGATATCGCCTTTATGCGCAGCCTGCCCAATATGACCGTGATGGCTCCGAAAGATGAGGCGGAGTTGAAACACATGCTGGCTACAAGCCTGACGATTCAGGGGCCTGTGGCGATTCGTTATCCGCGTGGCAATGGTTACGGGGTGGAGCTTACAAAACCGGAAGTCTTGCCAGTGGGACAGTCCGAAGTGCTGGAAAATGGCGATGATGGACTGGTCATTGCTGTCGGTAACCGTGTTCGGGATGCGTTGCATGCAGTCGAAACTTTGCGCAAGGAAGATAGCCGCGCATTTACGTTGCTGAATTTGCGTTTCATCAAACCGCTGGACGAAACAACCATTCGAGATCATCTGAAAAGTGATAAACCACTGGTGGTGATCGAAGAGGGTGCTGGTTTGGGTGGAATTGGCGAGCAAATCGCTGCACTGGCATTGACAGCTGGCTGGCATGGCCCGTTCATTCATATCGCTATGCCCGATAAATTCCCGGCCCATGGCACGCAGGCGGAAATCCTGCGCGATCTGGGTCTGGATGCTGATGGGATCATTGCCCGTATACGCAATAACTGATCTGTCTGACAGAATCTTGGCAGAACCAAAAATAAAAAAACAGCGACTCGACCGGTTGCTGGTTGATCGCCAGTTAGCTGAATCCGCTGATCAGGCACAGCGTCTGATTATGGCAGGGCTGGTCTATGTGAATGGTCAGAAATCAGATAAGGCCGGCATGGCATTTCGGGATGATGCATCGATTGATGTACGAGAAGTGCTGCGCTATGTCTCACGCGGGGGCCTGAAACTGGAGTGTGCGCTGGAGTATTTTTCCTTTCAGACCGAAGGGAAAACCTGTCTGGATGTCGGAGCCTCAACCGGCGGTTTTACTGATGTGTTATTACAAAACGGGGCGGAAAAAGTCTATGCCGTCGATGTCGGTCATGGGCAGCTACACTACCGGCTACAACACGATGACCGTGTCATTAATCTGGAAAAAACGCATGTACGCAAGCTGTCCGATGAAATGATTCCCGAATCTGTTGATGCACTGGTTATCGACACCTCATTCATCTCGCTGACCCGGGTGCTGCCCTGTGCATGGCCCTTTGTGAAAAACGG
>CAZUVA010000005.1:0-18365 GCA_964622755.1 uncultured Zetaproteobacteria bacterium | reverse complement strand
CATTTACATTGTTCTCATGTTACCCTATCAAAGTAACCACTTCACCATCGCATTGATGAACTAAACCAATCCGGTACGTCGTTTCGCCTGCTTCCTTAAGCATAGCTTCCACATTGTCCGCTTCGGATTCGGACAGGATCACTGCAAAACCGATGCCCATATTGAAGGTACGATAACGCTCGTCGCGGGCGACATCGGCAAAGCCCAAGAGATATTCAAAGCCCGGGGGAACAGGCCATGCGCTGACATCAATGGTGACGGCCAGATCATCGGTGAGCAGGCGTTCAAAGTTGTCGAACATACCGCCGCCAGTGATATGGGAAAAACCGTGGATATCGATGCCGGACTGCATCAACGCATTGACGGTCGGGACATACAGGCGGGTGGGGGCGAGAATGCCCTCAACAGCTTTGCGTCCATCGGATAACACATCGTTATTCAAATCAGCTTTACCCAATTCCAGCAGCTTGCGAACCATGGAAAAACCATTCGAATGCGGGCCGCTGGAAGCAATGCCAATAATCACATCGCCAGCGGCGATTTTACTACCATCAACCATCTTCGGCTTGTCCACTACGCCAACACAGAAACCGCCGATATCGTAATGACCCGGTGCATACATACCCGGCATTTCTGCTGTTTCACCGCCAACCAACGCACATTCACAGGTCTTGCAGGCATCGGCAATGCCTTCCACCACACCAGCCAGTGTTTCACCGGCCAGTTTACCAATCGCTAAATAATCAAGGAAAAACAACGGCGTGGCGCCAAGTGCAGCCAAGTCATTCACGCACATAGCCACCGCGTCAATACCGGCCACATGCGGTTTATCATATTCCTGCAGCAATAATAACTTGGTACCCACGCCATCGGTTCCGGACACCAGTACCGGTTCTTCCATATCTGAAAAATCCGGTTTGAACAGGCCGCCGAATCCGCCAAGGCCGGATAATACCTCTGGCCGCATGGTGCTGTTGACCGCCTTTTTAATACGGCCTACGAATGCATTGCCAGCATCAATATCAACGCCGCAGTCGGCATAACTCAGAGATTGTTTGTCAGTCACGGCTGTTCCTTTTATACCAGTTTAAACGTCGAGATTGCGCACTTTCAGGGCATTATCCTGAATAAATTTACGGCGCGGTTCCACTGCATCACCCATCAGGGTGGAGAAGGTTTCATCGGCATTGACCACATCTTCCAGTGTGACGCGCAGGAATGTACGAACCTTGGGATCCATGGTCGTTTCCCATAACTGCTCGGGATCCATTTCACCCAGCCCTTTGTAACGCTGAATACTTAAACCCTTGCGACCGGATGCTTCGATTTGGCTGGCCAGCTCATCAAAATGCGTGATCGGAAAAACATTATCACCCTGCGTCAGACGGGCGCCATCATCCACCAGATTCTGCATGGAAGCGCACAGTTTCTGAGCTTCGGCAAATTCAGCCGTGCCGACCAGATCCTTGTCGAGCCGTGAAATCATGACGCGGCCATGATCACGACGCTGGAACTGCACCCAGAAACTGCCGTCTTCTTCATCTTCCATGATTTTCCAGCTCAGTGTTTCATCCTCGCGCGTGGCTTGCTTGAAGGCCCAATCCAATGCATCCATGCGCTCTTCCAGTAAATCACGGTGACGCATCATTTTGATGGTCGTTTTACCGCTCTCAATCAGGAATTTGAGCACGGTGGCATCAATACGCTGCGATAAACGCGCTTGTAAACGTTGCAAGCGATGAATGGTGCGAATCGAAGTCAGTAAACGTTCCCCACTCATCTGTTTAGCCGTCTTGCTGCTGAAAAACGCCTTACCCTCGGCACCATGCTCAAGCAGGAACTCGAACAATTCATCATCATTGGCAATATAACGTGACTTCTTTCCACGAGCTACGCGATATAACGGCGGCTGGGCAATATACAGATGACCGCGCTCGATCACTTCCGGCATCTGCCGGTAGAAGAAGGTGAGCAGTAAGGTGAGAATATGTGAACCGTCCACATCGGCATCGGTCATAATCACAATTTTATGATAACGCAGTTTGGATATATCGAAATCATCCTTGCCAATGCCGGTGCCAAGGGCGGTGATCATGGTGCCAATTTCCTGACTGGATAACATTTTATCAAAGCGGGCTTTTTCCACATTCAGGATTTTACCCTTGAGCGGCAGAATCGCCTGCGCTTTGCGGTCACGCCCCTGTTTGGCCGAACCTCCGGCAGAATCCCCCTCCACCAGATAGATTTCGGACAGGGCCGGATCTTTTTCCTGACAATCAGCCAGTTTTCCGGGCAGTGAAGAGATATCGAGCGCACCTTTGCGGCGGGTTAAATCGCGGGCTTTTCGGGCTGCTTCACGCGCCATAGATGCTTCCGCCACCTTGCCGACAATGCGTTTGGCTTCTTTCGGATTCTCTTCGAACCACTCGGCCAGTTTTTCATTGACGATGCTTTCCACAATCGGGCGCACTTCGGAAGATACTAATTTTTCTTTGGTCTGGGATGAAAACTTCGGGTCGGGGACTTTCACCGATAGCACCGCAGTCAACCCTTCACGACAGTCCTCACCCGTTAAACTGACTTTCAGTTTTTTGGTTAACCCGTTGGCATTGGCGTAATTATTAATCGTGCGTGTTAAAGCACCGCGCAGACCAGCCAGGTGTGAACCTCCGTCCTTTTGCGGGATATTATTGGTAAAGCAGAAAATATGTTCCTGATACGAATCGGTCCACTGCATGGACAACTCAACCGTGACATCATCCCGTTCTCCGTTCATATCCACGCATTCCGTATGTAGCGGCGTACGGGTACGATTCAAATGTTTGACGAAAGCGGAAATGCCACCCTCATACTCAAACACCACCTTGTTATCACTGCGTTCATCGGTGACTTCAATATGTACACCGGAATTCAAAAATGACAGTTCGCGCAGCCGGGCCGCAAGGATATCAAAGGACATATTGCGATGTGAAAAAATATCCAGACTGGGCAGAAAACGCACTTCCGTACCGGTTCCTTTGGCATCGCCAATTTCTTTTAGCGGTGAAACCGGCTCGCCCATGGCATATTTCTGGTAATGCACTTTGCCATTGCGCCGAATAATCAATTCCAGCGATTCGGACAGCGCATTCACAACCGAGACGCCCACCCCATGCAAGCCGCCGGACACTTTATACGAATTATCATCGAATTTTCCGCCTGCATGCAGCACGGTCATAATCACTTCGGCAGCGGAACGGTTTTCTTCGGAATGCATGCCAACAGGAATCCCGCGCCCGTTATCGCGCACCGTGACCGAATCATCGGAATGGATCATCACTTCGATTTTATCGCAATGCCCTGCCAGAGCTTCATCGATCGCGTTATCCACCACCTCGAACACCATATGATGCAGACCAGTACCATCATCGGTATCGCCAATATACATACCCGGTCGTTTGCGTACGGCATCAAGGCCACGCAGCACCTTGATACTGTCGGCGTTATATTCCTGCGGTTGCTGAGAAGCGCTCATGCTGCTTCCTCCATGGTTGTTTCATTGATTGATTCTTGGTTGATAGCTACCAGCTGCTGATCCATTTCAACATCACCTTCATAGTCACATAGGCCGTGCTGCGTTAACATCTGAGTATGGATATCCAGTTGAGGAGCAATATCCACGCCATCAGGAGCTGTCATTAAGATTTGGGCCGGGCTCTGCTGCAAACGCTGAAACAGTCGCATCTGCCGACACCGATCCAGCGCTTCCAGACAATCATCCAGCAATATCACCGGAATCAAACGCCGATGCCTGCTCCACAATGCGCATTCTGCCATCTTCAAGGCTATCGCAGCCAGCTTTTGCTGTCCACGGGAACCAGCGCTACGAATTTCGCGCCCCTTGAAGCTGACGTTGATACTGTCCACATGCGGCCCGAATCGCAAACTGCCAACTCTGGCATCATCGCTACGCTTACTTTTCAGACGCTCCAGCCAAGCCGCTTCCGTATAATCAGGCATATTCACTGACATGATTACGGCATCCTCGGTCAATACCTGCTCTTCCAGTAGCAAGGTATTAATTTCCGTGATTAGATGACAACGCATACTGACAATCTGTAATCCGTGTTGAACAATTTGCTGTTCCCAAGCATCCAGTTCACCGGAAAACACCTGCCGTCTAAGCAAACGGCCCCGCTGCATTACAGCGCGCAGATAACGATCATAATGCATGCGTGTATGCCGGAAACAGATCATCATCAGCGTATCCAGCCAGCGCCTGCGCTCACCCGGCGACCCATCCATGATCTTGCGCCCCTGCGGTGCCTCCACCAGTACCGGAAAACTTTCACTAACATCCTTGCGACGCTGAATATCACGGCCCTGCAAACGCACCGATGTTTTCCCTTTTCTACCAGCCACGGTTAAATGCATCGGACCAAAACGCCGCCACTGGCCTTGAATCATAAAACTGGTCTGTCCATGCTGAACCAGAAACGGACTGCGTGACTGACGAAAGGAACGGCCATGCGCCATTAGATAGATCGATTCCAGCAGGCTGGTTTTTCCGCTGCCGTTAGCGCCAGTAATCAGGTTCAAGCCCGGCGATATATGCCATACCAGTGCATCATGGCAACGTAAATTTTTGACTTTTACCTGTTCTATCAAAAGTGGAGTAGCCAGTTGAAAATATGTCCCGGATTCAGTCATGTACAGCTCAATCCGGATTAAATTCTCATCGGCATAATTACATGTCTGGATTGAACATCATCTTCACCGCTAATAAGTACAGGCGAAAGTTCATCTTTCAAATCAATACGTACCGCAGCTGAGCGGATAGCACCAAGCGTATCTCTCAAATAGCGCCCGTTAAATCCAATGGCAGTTTCCTGACCATTGTAATCTGCTCCAATATGCTCTTCGGCTTCTTCCTGTTCCGTATTGTGTGCAGAAATATCCAAACCCTGCTCGGTGAATACCAGCCGGATATCATGGGTAAATTCATTCGCGACGATCATGCTGCGCCGCAGCACCTGATCAAACTCGGTACGGGCAATAATCACTCTGGCTGGATTATTGGCGGGAATCACATCCTGATAAACAGGAAAACGCGCATCAATCAGTTTGGATGTTAGAATATTCGAACCGGCAACGACACGAATCTGGCGCTCCCCCAGAAATATCTGAATCTGTTCCTGGCACTCTTCGCTCAGTTTTCGTATTTCTATCACTGCTTTTCTCGGGACAATGCATTTTCTGGCTTCGACAGATTGCTCCAACCTGATTTCAGACAACGCCAACCTGTGCCCATCAGTTGTTACCAGTCGCAACATCTGTTCTGCATCCACTTCAAACAACGTACCTGTCAGATATTTACGTGTTTCGTCCGTAGACATTGCAAAACTTGTAGCTGCCACCATGTCGGCCAGCGTAATGCCGGATACAGAGATAGATATTTCACTAGCCTCTTCAGTTAAAGATGGATATTCATCTGCCGATAATGATGTAACCCGAAAACGGGAACGACCACTGCGAATGGAAACAAAATTATCTCCGGTTTCCATACTGACATCCTGTTCAGGATCCAGTTCCTTGATAATATCGAATAATTTACGGGCTGACACTGTGATCGAACCTGTCTGCTCAACATTCGCTTCTGTCTGGCTATGCAAACCTACTTCCAAATCAGTAGCTGTTATCAACAGTCTGTCATTTTTTGCTTCAAGTAATAAATTAGCCAGAATAGGAATGGTATGACGCTTCTCAACAATGCTCTGGCAGCGTTGCACTGCCTGCAACAGAGAAGCTCTGGACAATGTTATTTTCATACTGACTTCCTCTTTCTCTTTTATTTAAAAAATATAGTCATCATCATAGGTGCTGTGGATAGTGTGGATAACCATTTATTTCCCTGTCATTCTAACACCTTAAGATGGTAGCAATAATGTGAACAATAACAACGACTCCCTGTATATTATATGTGGATAACTGAACATTACGGTGCTTAGCTTATCGTTCAATCACTTTATACTCAAATCATCCACAGGTTATAGGGGATATTATGAACACGATATGAACCCGGTAGATTATTGTTTCAACAATGCGATTATTCTGCCCATTTCTTCATCAAAATCATCCGATTCTTCACGCATTTTTTTGATTTTTCGGACAGCATGTAATACGGTAGTATGGTCTCGTCCTCCAAACTGATTTCCAATTTCAGGCAGGGACTGGGTTGTCAGGTCTTTGCTGGCATACATAGCAATTTGACGGGGATAGGCAATATTTTTACTACGCTTGCTGGAAGTCATCTCTCTGATATTGAGATTAAAATAAGAAGCAACTTTTTTCTGTATATCTACAATGGAAATCGCCCGTACTTCTTCATGCAACAAGTCGCGCAATACATGGCGGGCAAACGTAATATCGATTGTGCGGCCTGTCAGGGTGGCATGGGCGGTCAGCCGAGTCAGTGCGCCTTCGAGTTCACGTACATTATTGGTAATCCGGGAAGCCAGCAGATGGGCGACATCTTCATCTAGTGCGATACCGGCCAGTTCGGCTTTACTACACAGAATTGCCAATCGGGTTTCCAGGTCAGGAGCCTGTATATCCGCAACCAGTCCCCAGTTAAATCGGGAACGCAGTCGCTCCATAAGATTGGTCAGTTCACGAGGACTTCTGTCCGAGGTCAGAATAATCTGTTTTTTAATTTCGTACAGGGCATTAAAGGTATGAAAAAACTCTTCCTGGGTACGGTCTTTTCCGGCAATAAACTGGATGTCGTCGATAATCAACACATCGACTTGACGATACTGATTTCGAAACTGATCGGTGGATCCGTTACGGATGGCCTGGATTAGCTCATTGGTGAATCGTTCTCCGGTGCGGTAGGCAATGCGGATATGGTCGCAACTGATCAGTGAATTGGCGACAGCATTAATCAGGTGTGTTTTACCTAGACCAACACCACCGTAAAGGTAAAGGGGGTTGTAAATCTCACCGGGTTTGTCTGCTACGGCACGGCAGGCAGCGTGGCAGAACTCATTACCGGAACCCACGACAAAATTATCGAATGTAAAACGGGGATCGATAAAACCGTCGACTGATGCTGCATGAGAAATATCAGCTTTTTTCAACGTTTCAGGTATCTCGTTCAGTGAAGAGTCGACTATGTAGGATATGGCGATATTTGCACCTGAAACCTGTCTGGCCAGTGTAGAAATTTTCTCTCCGTAGCTGTTTTTTAAACCATCGAGGAAAAATCGACTGGGAACTTTGATAACAAGTTTCTGACCATCACACTGTGCTGATAATGAGCGTATCCAGGCATCAAATCGGGATGTCGGAAGCTCCTCTTTCAGTAAGTCTGAAACATGTTGCCAGATTGATTCGTTATTCATGGTTGCCATTGCCTGCATAGTACATGCATCATACTTATCATCCAGTACTGCTAAGGGTTTAAGATGTTTTCTTGACATGGCTAGGGTAGTATTTATTATGCGCGACCCTTTTTAGCTACCTTGGGAACAGGAGATAAACCATGAGCTTTACCTATAAGCCAAGCCGAATTCGCCGAGCACGTCGCCATGGTTTTCGTGCGCGTATGGCCACCCGGTCAGGTCGTGCTGTGATCAACCGTCGCCGAGCCAAAGGTCGCAAGCGGCTGTCAGTCTGATTCCATCGCACCTGCGATTTCCTAAATCGTATCGCTTACGGTCAAAAGTTGATTTTTCTTCGATACGAAAAGGTAAAAGAATCAGGGTGGGGAACCTACGTATCATTTACCGAACCAACCAACAGGAATATTGCCGTTTGGGTTTGGCAGTATCCAGAAAATATGGCAATGCTGTGCAGAGAAACAGATTGAAGCGGCAATTACGAAATACTTTCCGGACGAGCGGTTGCCGTGCCATGGGTGTTGATATGCTGATTGTTCCAGCCACTAACGCTAGTAAGGTGCAAGCCGTAGCCAATGATTTGATGCAGGCAATAACCATCATTCAGCGTAAACTTACATCTTAGCAGCATGATGAAAAGGCTCTTTGCGTCGCTGATTCGCTTCTACCAACTGTTTATTTCACCTGTTGTTCCGAATCATTGTGCTCATATACCAAGTTGTTCACATTATATGATTGAGGCCATTCAGCGCCATGGGGTTTTACGTGGTATTTGGCTTGGTGCCAAACGTCTGTTACGTTGCCATCCGTTTTCAAAAGGTGGTTATGACCCGGTTCCATGATAAAGTCATGACGGATGAATACTAATATATAAATCAATAACTTAGATAATCGATTAACGATTTCAGGGAGATAGAATATGGAACAACGCAATATGCTGCTGGCTTTTGCATTGTCGATGGTTGTGTTACTGGGTTGGCAGGAGCTGTTTCCACAACAGCAGGAACCTGTTCAGCAGCAGGCAGAGCCTTCTGTTATCGTTGAGCAGAAGACGGTGCCGGTTGACGATACCTATGCTCAGCCACCTGCCATGCCCGATGTGGCTACACTTTCTACACAGGGTTCTGCTACTCCTGTTCCCCCCCAATCTGTCACGCCGAATAGTATCGAAGAAGGTGAAATCTTTGTAGTCGGTAATGATGTAATCAAGCTTAAGGTAAATGATAAAGGCTGGATTACTCAGGGAGCGCTGCTGAAGTACAGGCAATCGCTCGAGCCTGGTGCAGCTAATGTTGATGCGCTGTTTATGAACGATACGGGCCACGCAGTCTATGCTAACTCAGGCATTATTGGTGCAAAAATAAGTGCACCGTTTACGATAGTGAGTCAGGAGAAATTATCATTGGCTTTGCAGGCTACGCTGGATGGCGGTCAAATCTGGCAGCGCCAGTTTCATCTGATGCCGGGCAGCTACAAGATAGAAATCACGGATAAAATTATCAACGGCGCCGGACTGAAAATGTATCGCCAGGTGGTGGAACGCAATCCGAACAAAAAACTGAACACATTCTATGAGCATATGGGGCCGACTGCCCTGCTTAATGATAAACTGGTTGAGCCGGATTACGACGACCTCGATGAAAAGGGTGCGGAACGCATGGCATCCAAAGGGGGCTGGACTGCGGTTATGAATCGCTACTTTATTGCTGCCCTTATTTCCAATCCGGATCAGAATTATCCTTATTACTTCAAAAGCGATGGCCGATCCTATCAGGCGGGTTTGATCGATGACGGTAATATTGAGGGTAAGAATGTAGTGTTTAATACACAGCTTTATATTGGCCCTAAATCGATTCCAATACTGGAAACTGCAGGTTCAGGGTTGGAGCGTTCAGTCGATTTTGGCTGGTTTGCGCCGATTTCCAAGCCAATGCACACCTTTCTGGGTTGGTTATACGGATATCTCGGCAATTTTGGCGGGTGTATTATTATTCTGGTGCTGTGCATCAAACTGTTGTTTTTCTATCCGACGCAAAAATCCTATGAATCCATGGCTGGTATGCGCAAACTGCAACCTGAAATGGCCCGGATCAAGGAACTCTATGGTGATGATCGGCAACGTATGAGTCAGGAAATGATGGGTTTGTATAAGAAACACAAGGTTAATCCGATGGGTGGTTGTTTACCGATTCTGATTCAGATTCCCGTGTTTTTTGCACTATATAAAGTGTTATTGATGTCGATTGAAATGCGTCAGGCGCCGTTTATCGGCTGGATTCATGATATGTCAGTACAGGATCCGTATTTTGTATTGCCGGTCATCATGGGTGCTTCCATGTTTATCCAGCAGAAACTGAATCCACAGCCGCCCGATCCTATGCAGGCCAAGCTGATGCAATTTTTACCGGCGATATTCACCGTGCTGTTCCTGTTTTTCCCGGCGGGGCTGGTTCTGTACTGGGTCGTCAATAATATTCTCTCAATTCTCCAGCAACGGCTGGTGATGAAGCGGCTGAACGTCGATTAAGCAGTTAGATTTAACATCAACAATAGCAGCCATCGCCACGCCGGTTGGGCGTGGCGGTGTCGGCATTGTACGCATGTCAGGCCCGCAAGCCCTGAATATCTTGAAACGGGTGACGCCCCTTGATCATATTGCCCCCAGAGCAGCCACATTGACGCGCTGGCTGGATAAAACGGGCGAGGTTCTTGATGAAGGATTAGCGCTCTTCTTTCCAGCCCCCAATTCGTATACAGGAGAAGATGTCATTGAACTGCAGGGGCATGGCAGCCCGGTGCTTCTGCGTGCTTTATTGGAGCGGTTGTACCAACTGGGTTGCCGGCCAGCTGAACCCGGCGAGTTTACCCGAAGGGCTGTTGAAAACGGCAATATGGAATTATCCCAGGCGGAAGCTGTTGCTGCCTGTATTGATGCTGCAACTGTGCGGGCCGGAAAGCAGGCGCTGCGCCAGCTACAGGGTGAATTTGGTCAGCACATTGAAGATTTGATGCAGCGGCTGACAGGTCTGGTTGCACATGTAGAGGCCAGCCTGGATTTTCCGGAAGAAGAAATCCCGGCTCTTTTTTTTGAGCGGCTGTCTGAGCAAATGCAACAGGATGTGATCCTACCCATTGAAAGGCTGTTGAATACAGCACCATTGGGGGAACGACTGTTTGATGGCGCTGTGGTGGCTATTATCGGTGCTCCTAATGTAGGGAAGTCGAGCTTGTTAAATGCTCTGGCTGGTACTGACAGGGCTATTGTAAGCGATATTCCCGGTACTACTCGGGATGTGGTCGAGATTGATTTTGAGGTGCATGGAATTCCTGTTCGTCTTGCAGATACGGCTGGCTTGCGATCAACCGTGGATGTGATTGAGCAGGAGGGCGTACTTCGCGCAGAGGCGGCTGCAAAGCAGGCCGATGCTATAATCTTTGTTGCCGATGCATCCAATGCCGAGACCTGGTCTGCACCCGAAGGTGTAGATATTTTGTTGATGAACAAAATTGATTTGATTGATATCGCCTGCCCGGCGGCTTTTATTCCGACCAGTGTTAAACATGGCCGGGGTATGGAGCAGTTATCTGAAGTGCTTGCACAGAAGCTCGGGGATATGCCTTTGGCAGATGAAGGCTTGTTGGTAACCCGTGAGCGCCATAGACAAATCCTGCTGGATGCAAAATCACATCTGGATGCCGGACAGCTGACCATTCATCACGAGGATAAGTTGGAACTGACTGCCATGCAGTGGCGCCGTGCCTGGAGTTTGCTTGGCAGTATCCTGGGTATCGGAGATATTGAGTATATTCTGGATCGCATTTTTTCGGAATTCTGTATTGGCAAATAGGGAAATACTGTCTGTTCCTTCCTGTCGTTTCCGCTTTCTCCTTGAAAGATGGGCGGGGTTTGCGGCATAATGGGCAACCTTTTGGGATTATCCAAAAAAGGGACAGGGGAGTTATAATGGAAACTAATTTATAACCCCTTGATATATAAAGGTTTTTGGGAGAGTTTATGTCAGCAAAATATCCTGTCATTTCAGTAACGGGCTCATCAGGTGCCGGCACTAGTACAGCGAAAGTCGCACTGGAACATATTTTCAGGCGAGAGAAGGTCACACCTGCAATTGTAGAGGGCGATTGTTTTCATCGCTTTGATCGTCTCGAGTTCCGTGCAAAAGCCAAAGAATTTGATGCAACAGGCAAGCGGCTTAGCCACTTTTCCGATGAGGCGAATCTGTTTGATAAAATAGCTGAGCTGTTTGACTCATATCGCAGAACTGGCCGTGGCATGGCGCGTACATATGTGCATGATGATGAAGAAGCTAAACTATATGGCGTTGATGCAGGTAAATTCACGGACTGGCGTGAAATAGGCGAAGGTTCGGATCTTCTTTTCTATGAAGGGTTGCATGGCGGTGTAGAAGAAGTTCGCCCCTATGTTGATTTAATGCTGGGTGTTGTGCCAGTGGTAAATCTGGAATGGATTCAAAAAATTCATCGTGATACAGCGATGCGAGGGTATTCTCAGGAAGCTGTTGTTGATAATATTCTTTCTCGCATGCATGACTATGTGCACTTCATCACGCCACAGTTCACCAATACCGATATCAATATTCAGCGCGTCCCTTTGGTTGATACCTCCAACCCGTTTATTGCGCGCGATGTCCCAACGCCGGATGAAAGTATGATCGTCATCAGAATTCGTAAACCAGAACAGTGGGGCATCGACTTCCCCTGGTTAACTGCAATGCTGCATGGTTCATTTATGTCCAGACGCAATACGCTGGTTGTTCCTGCGGCGAAAATGGTATTGGCTATGGAGCTTATTCTTACGCCAATTATGCATAGTTTGCTGGAAAAAAGGCGCAAATCAATTTAAAGGAACACTGTTTTCCAGAGGGCATTTGTTTGCAGCACATGTGAAAAGGGCAGCTTTGGCTGCCCTTTTTGTTTGCTAGCTCATTGATCGAACTCTATTCTTCCCCTATTTGGTTATACCCCTTTGGGTTTCAAGTGTTGAGGCAGGTATAAACCGCATTGCTCCAAAGGTATTCCACTCAGACTTATATTGTTTCCAGGTAGTGGATAGATTCAAGATTGAAGGGGGTTGTTTCACGTGAAACATCCAGATATTGCTGATGTCATTGTTGTTGGGGCAGGCCATGCCGGTTGCGAAGCAGCTTGGGCTGCGGCAAAACGTGGCGCTCGCGTTCGTTTGGTTACCCAGAATCTGGATACCCTTGCCAAGATGTCCTGTAATCCTGCTATTGGAGGTATTGGGAAAGGTCATTTGGTGCACGAGGTGGACGCCCTTTCGGGTCTGATGGGGATTGCGGCTGATCGCTCTGCACTTCAGTACCGGGTGTTAAATCGGAGAAAAGGACCAGCCGTTCAGGCAACACGGGCGCAATGTGACAGGCGGATTTATCACATGGTGATGCGCCAGTTGCTGGATTCCCATGCTAATATATCACTTCACCAGGGCACAATATCTGAGTTGTTGTTTGAAGGTGGATGCATAACTGGCGTGAAGGATGAGTTGGGGGTTGAACACAAGGCTTCATCTGTGGTTCTTACTACTGGAACTTTTTTAGGTGGCTTGATTCACGTGGGAGAAAAGACTATCCCTGCCGGCCGTGCCGGAGATGCTTCCGTGTTCGGGTTGACTGATGAGTTGTATCAACGGGAATTCAATCTTGGAAGATTGAAAACCGGGACGCCACCCCGGCTGGATAAAAAGACAATTAACTGGGGCATGCTTGAAATGCAGGCGGGTGAAACGGATGTGATACCATTTTCCTGTCTGCATGAACAAGTGCTTGAAGATCAAATTCCATGTGCGATCACCAGAACCAGTGAGCAGGGGCATGACATTATTCGTGCTAACATGTCACGGTCCCCGATGTATTCAGGAAAGATTTCGGGCACAGGGCCACGCTACTGTCCTAGTATCGAGGATAAAGTGGTTCGATTTCCGGATAAAGCAAGCCACCAGATTTTTTTGGAACCGGAGGGCCGGGATCACCATGAAATCTACCCGAATGGTATTTCTACATCTCTACCCATTGATGTGCAGTGGAAATTTATCAGGTCTATTCATGGTTTGGAGCATGCCGTCATTATTCGACCGGGCTATGCTATTGAATATGATTATGTGGATCCGCAGGAGCTGAAATCAACACTGGAAACCAGAAAAATCAAGGGGCTGTTCCATGCGGGACAAATAAACGGGACAACGGGTTACGAAGAAGCGGCTGCCCAAGGATTGTTGGCCGGCATCAATGCGGCAGCCCATGCTATTGATCTGGAATCATGGGTGCCTGATCGTTCAGAGGCTTACTTGGGTGTGATGGCGGATGATCTGGTGACGAAAGGGGTTACGGAGCCATACAGGATGTTTACGTCACGAGCAGAATTTCGCCTGCAATTACGGGAGGACAATGCTGATTTAAGACTTGGGGATAGCGCGATTCAACTGGGTTTATATGATGACGAACGAAAGCGAACGTTTGAATTAAGGCGATCACGCTTGAGTCGTGGATTTGAAGTGGCGCAGGAAACGATGATAGGCACAGGTAAGAGTTGGCGAAAACGCCTGTCTGAATTGAATTTACCAGCCCCGGCACAGGCAATGAACATCACTTCCTATACACACCGGAGCGATGTTAATGCAATGAAAGCCATGACATTATTGGATATGGATGGAGTATTTAATACCAGAGATATGAAGTCTTTATTGGCTCTGGTGCACTATGATGGCTATCTGGACAAACAGTTGATTGAGGTTGAAAGGTTCAGAAAGCTGGAGGCAGAATGTATTCCTGTTTCGTTTGATTATTCTCAGGTGAAAGGCCTTAGTATTGAGTGCAAGCAACGATTGAGCAGTATACAGCCGGCAACACTGGGTCAGGCATCGCGAATTTCTGGGGTAACGCCGGCCTCTTTGACTACATTGGTACTTTATTTGAGGAAAGGCAATGCAGGCTGATTTATGCAAGGCATACGTTTGCGAAGTTTTGAAATTCCGCAAAGCTTTGAATTTAACCTCGATTTCAGATGCCGACACATTCCACTCCCGATTTATTATGCCATCGCTGGCAATGGCAAAATGGATGCCGGAGCAGGGTCGTATACTGGATATTGGCAGTGGTATGGGGGTGCCCGGAATTCCACTGCTTCTTGCAAAACCGGGGTTGACAGGCGTGTTGGTAGAGCGAAGAAAGAAACGTGCCGAGTTTCTCAGGCATGTTGTCAGAAGGCTGGGTTTGAATGCGGAGGTATATGATGCGGACATCAATGCATTGCCTTCGTTGCATGTCAATATCTGTGTTGCCAGAGCTGTGGCTGATGAGGCGAAGTTGCTTGGGATGTGCGCACGCCATGTAAATTCTGGTGCAATTGCCGTGTTGCCGGTGCCCTGCTCGCATCATTCGGTTCAGGCCGATGGTTGGACGGTGTTGGGTGAATATTCGGTTTGTGTGGATGAGTCAGAAGAAAATATTCAGAATGTTCGTTGTTATCAGCACCGCTGATGATTATTTAATGGGAGGTTTCACGTGAAACATCAGGGGTTTGGTCCTGTGACAGCAATCGCCAATCAGAAGGGCGGAGTGGGTAAAACAACAACGAGCATTAATCTTGCCGCCTCGCTGGCGGCACTGGAGCAACGCGTTCTGTTGATCGATCTTGATCCGCAGGGGAATTCAACTTCAGGGCTTGGCGTAGGTCAGCAGCAGGTGACATATGGAACCTATGACGTACTGATGGGCGATAGTGCTTTGGCTGAAAGTATTATTCAAACAGATTGCGACCGGTTATTTTTATTGCCGGCCAGCGTGGATTTGTCAGGGGCAGAGGTGGAACTGGTCAATGAAATGGGCCGAGAATTACGTTTACATCAGGCCTTTTCATCGTATCAGGGGGAATCTTTCGATTATGTGTTTATTGACTGTCCTCCGGCATTGAGTTTGTTGACTGTGAATGCCCTGACTGCATCGGATCATGTGATGGTTACGTTGCAGACGGAGTTTTATGCCATGGAAGGGCTGGCGCAGTTAATGGATTCCATTCGGCGTGTGCGGGGCGCGCTCAATCCGGATTTGACGATGGAAGGTATTTTACTGACCATGGTGGATCGGCGTAATAATTTGTCAGCCCAGGTGGAGCAGGATGTTCGCGCCTATTTTGGTTCGCAGGTTTATGAACAGATTATACCGAGAAATGTGCGTTTATCTGAGGCACCGAGTTATGGCATACCGGTGATGTATCATGATGTTCGCTCAAAAGGGGCACAGGCATATCTATCGGTCGCCCGGGAGTTTATGCACCGTAGAAAAGTGTGAGGCGCACGGGGGATGATGTTCCCACGAATATGACTAAAGTTTACAATGGTTTTGTAAGTCGTTAATTTGCAAGGATAGTTTTAAGAGGCAAGTGAAAGAAACCTTCCTTGCCAGATAGCCAAAAGGTCTTGAACGGCCTTATTACGGCCCGCCAACAGGAGGAAATTATGGCAGTAGCAAAAAATCGTGGCTTGGGTCGCGGCTTGAATGCTTTGTTGGGAGATACGCCGACTCCGGAAGTTATGCGGCAGACAACGCAAATTCCTATATCAAAAATTAGCCCCAACAGCTATCAGCCAAGAACCCGATTTTCGAACGAGCAATTGGAGGCCTTGACAGATTCGATCCGAAGAGAGGGCGTATTGATGCCTGTTTTACTGCGCCCACTGGGCGACGGTTATGAGTTGATTGCCGGTGAGCGGCGCTGGCGTGCATCGCAGGCTGCCGGATTAACAGAAATTCCTGCTGTGATTCGAAATGTTAATGACTTACAAGCACTCGAACTGGCAATTATTGAAAATGAACAGCGAGATGATTTGACCGCTATTGAATCAGGGCGGGGTTACCGCCGGATGATGGATGAATTCGGTTGTACTCAGCAGCAGGTCGCGGAGAAAATCGGGGTATCTAGAGTTCAGGTTAGCAATCTTATTCGCCTGCTTCAGCTCTCAGATCCGATTAAAGAATTGATTGAAAAACGGGATCTTAGTATGGGCCAGGCACGCCCTCTTGTGAGTCTTCCGACGCATATTGGCGAGAATCTTGCCCGACAGTGCGTTGAGCATGGGTGGAGTGCTCGTCAAATGGAACGGGAGGCAAAAAAAGCGGCCAAAGAACCATCTGCAAAAACGGACAAGGTCGTGGATGCCGACGTCGTGGCTTTGCAAGATGAATTGACCCGTAAACTTGGCCTGCATGTGGATATCATTTGTAGAAAAAATGGTTCTGGAGAGATGCGCATTCGCTATACGCAAGCTGCGGAGCTTGATGGCGTTTTACGCAAACTGAGAAACTAGTTTGTGACAAATAAACTCTTTATAAACAACTAGTTATGGTGCATATTTACAATAGGTTCTGTGCATGCGAGTGAATGGTTCTCTTTTCAGGGCTGTTAACTGGCATGTTGAGTCCGGTGGTATGCAGTGGATTGACCAACAGTTGTTGCCATACCGTTTTAAACAACTGATTAGCAGCGATCCGGAAGATGCAGCAGCAGCAATCGAGTCGATGCAGGTACGAGGTGCGCCAAGTATTGGAGCTACAGCCGCCTATGGCCTGGCTTTGGCCTGGAAAAAAGACAGGAAGAATTTCTTTGATCATTGGTTGTCACGATTTCGAGCGACGCGACCAACTGCAGTTAACCTGTTTCATGCCTGTGATATGATGCAAATATGTGCAGAAACATGCCCAACAACCAGTCAGATGATTGAATGCGCTCAAAGATATGCGGATTCAGAGGTGGAGGCGAATCAGCGTATCGGAGAATATATGGCTGAATTGCTTGCTGTGGGGGAGCGTAGAATTCTTACCCACTGCAATGCTGGCTGGCTGGCTGCGGTTGATTGGGGAACGGCGACCTCTGGTATTTATCATTTGGCGCGGGCAGGGGAAAAGCCATTTGTATGGGTGGATGAGACCAGACCAAGGCTACAGGGTGCCCGATTGACCGCATGGGAGCTTTCTCAGGAAGGTGTTAGCTGTCGAATTCAGGTAGATGGGGCTGCTGCTTGGATGATGGCGAGTGGAAAGGTTGATGTCATTGTTGTCGGGGCTGATCGTATTGCGGCCAATGGCGATGTGGCCAATAAAATCGGTACATATGCTCTGTCTCTGGCGGCCAGAGAGCATGGCGTGCCGTTGTATGTCGTTGCGCCAGGCTCAAGCTTTGATAAATATTGCCCAAGCGGTAAGGATATTCCGATTGAGCAGCGTGACGATGATGAAGTGCTGTGTATGGATGGTCTGGATGAGATGGGCCAGATTCAGCAGGTTCGTATCGCAGCATCGGGAGTGCCGGCCAACAACCCGGCGTTTGATGTAACTCCGTATGCCAATCTGAGCGGCATTGTCAGTGAACATGGCCTTTGGCGTGGCTAAGGCACTTTATACTCATAAGGGGGAGGATCAATGAAACGCACGGCTGTTTATCCCGGGACCTTTGACCCGGTTACGTTGGGTCACGTGGATGTCGTGACCAGAGGGTTGAAGATATTCGACCGTATTGTTGTTGGTGTCGCGGACAATCCGAACAAGGGGCCGTTATTTGATGTTGAGACCCGGCTTTCCATGGTGCGTGAAACATTTGTCTCCGAGCCGAAAATCGAAGTAGCTCGATTTTCCGGGCTGCTGGTGGATCTGGCTCACCAACATCATGCGTCTGCCATCTTACGCGGTTTACGAGCAGCTTCGGATTTCGAATATGAATTTCAGATGGCGACCATGAATCGTCGGCTGGATGCGCAGATTGAAACAGTCTTTGTCATGGCTCGAGAAGATTATACGTTTGTTTCTTCCCGATTTATTCGTGAAATCTCTAGCATGGGAGGGGATGTCTCAGCGTTGGTTCCGGCTTCTGTACTGCCCCATCTGCAAAACAGGGAAGCGCTGATCAAAGCCTGATTCAGGCCTTTGCATCCAAAAC
>CAZUVA010000004.1:8176-21761 GCA_964622755.1 uncultured Zetaproteobacteria bacterium | reverse complement strand
GAGGTCGTATGAGTATTGACCTGACATTTATCGGTCAGATTGTAGTTTTCCTGGCACTGGTTTATTTGATGCGCAAGCATCTGTTCGGACCAATGTCCGATTTGATGGCTGCACGCGCTCAAAAGATTGCTGACGGTCTGGCCGCAGCTGATGCGGGCATGGAAGCAAGAGCAGTTGCTGATGCTGAAATTGCAGAGCAGATGAAAGAAGCGCGCGCCAAAGCTGCTGAAATTCTTGCCTCTGCTGAAAAACGTGCTGCAGAAATTGGCGAAGAAGCTGTTTTGAAGGCGCGCTCGGAAGGCGAAGGTATCGTGGATGCCGCCCGTGAAGAAATCAATGCTGAGTTAGGGCGTGCGCGCCAGGCTCTGCGTGATGAAGTGGCTGATATTGCCATGCTTGCCGCAGAGCGCGTGGTTGAGACTGAACTCGATGCCAAGCGTCATGCCAAGCTGATTGATGGCATCGTCAGTAGCGGATTTGGTAACGCATGAGCACCTCACAGATTTCACGTCGCTATGCCGTAGCCCTGTTTGAGTTGATCAATGAGGGTAGCAAGATTGAAAATGATCTTGCCAACGTGGCAGCGATTGTAGCCAATGATGAGATTTGTGCATTGCTTGCATCGCCCGATTATCCTGCTGAGCTAAAACAGAATGTCATTATTAAAGCAGCCGGTGGTAAGGTGAGTAAAGAGGTTGATTGCTTGGTAGGTATGCTGGTGGAACGAAACAAGGCATGTCTGTTACCTGAAATCAATGCACAGGTTGAAGAAATGATTCACCTGGCTACCAGCAAGCTGGATGCCGAAGTGACTGTTGCGACTATAATTAGCAAAGCCGCACAGAACAAGCTGAGTAAAGCGCTGGCCGCCTCCACCGGGAAACAGGTGCGCCTGGCAGTATCTGAAGATCAATCCATTCTGGGTGGCATGGTCATTCGCATTGGCGACCGTAAAATAGATTATTCGTTGCGTACGAAGCTGGACGGCATGCGCCGTGCTTTGGCTTCTTAAGTAACAGACTGAGTGATATGAAAAAAACTACGCGCCTGCATGATTTTTTTCTACTCATGATATCAGTATCATGTATAGAAAAAATCCATGCGCGTTCGAGGAAATAAAAATGAAGCTCGATACCGCAGAAATTAGTTCAATCATCAAAGAACAGATCAAAGGTTTTGAAGCCAGTGCTGCTGATGCCAATGTCGGTCGGATCATTTCCGTGGGTGATGGCGTGGCGCGTGTGCATGGCCTTTCCGGTGCAATGTCCGGTGAAATGCTGGAGTTTCCCGGCGATACCAAGGGCATGGTGCTCAACCTGGAAGAAGATAGCGTTGGCGCAGTCATCTTTGGTGAGTTTACCGGCTTGTCCGAAGGCGACGAAGTAAAATGCACCGGCAAGATTTTTGAGGTTCCGGTTGGCCCGGAACTCAAGGGTCGCGTGGTCAATGCACTTGGCCAGCCGATTGACGGAAAAGGCCCGATTAACGCCACAGCATTTGATGCGGTGGAGAAAATCGCTCCCGGCGTAATTGAACGTAAATCTGTCGATCAGCCTTTACAGACCGGCATCAAATCCATCGATTCCATGGTTCCTGTTGGACGCGGCCAGCGCGAGTTGATTATTGGTGATCGTCAGACCGGCAAGACTGCTATTGCCATTGATACCATCATCAATCAGAAAGATACCGGCGTCACCTGTATCTATGTTGCAGTGGGGCAGAAGGCCTCGACTGTAGCGACTGTCGTACGCACATTGAAAGAGCATGGCGCACTCGATAACACCATTATCGTGGCTGCATCCGCATCTGAATCTGCGGCATTGCAATACATTGCACCGTATGCCGGTTGTACGATGGGTGAGTATTTCCGTGATCGCGGCGAAGATGCGCTGATTGTGTATGATGATCTGACCAAACAGGCTTGGGCCTATCGTCAGGTATCATTGATTCTGCGTCGTCCTCCGGGCCGTGAAGCTTATCCGGGCGATGTGTTCTATCTGCATTCCCGTTTGCTGGAGCGCGCTTCACGCGTCGATGAGACCTATGTTGAAAAATTCACCAATGGTGAAGTCACCGGCAAGACCGGCTCTCTGACAGCATTACCAATTATTGAAACGCAGGAAGGCGATGTGTCTGCATTCGTGCCGACCAACGTGATTTCCATTACCGATGGTCAGATATTCCTGGAAACCAGCCTGTTCAACGCCGGCCAGCGTCCAGCTATTAATGCAGGCCTGTCCGTATCCCGTGTGGGCGGTGCAGCTCAGACAAAAGCAATGAAGAAAGTCGGCGGCGGTTTGCGTCTTGATCTGGCTCAGTATCGTGAACTGGCAGCATTTGCGCAGTTTGCCTCCGATCTTGATGCGGCAACGCGTCAGCAGATTGAACGCGGCAAACGCGGCATGGAAGTGCTCAAACAGGATGAAAACAGTCCACAGTCGGTGGCTGATATGACCGCAATACTGTATGCACTGAATAACGGCGATCTGGATGATGTCGAAGTAGACAAGGTGGTTGCATTTGAAAAAGCCTATCTGGCAAATTTGAATTCAGTCCATTCCAGTTTGATGGAAGGCTTGAACGCCACACCAGCCATGAATGAGCAGGTAGAAGAAGGTTTGCAGAATGCGATTGCAGACTTTAAATCTACCGGCACGTACTGATATGAAACAAACAACGCGCCTGCATGATTTTTTACACGCCATGATAATGATTCATATCATGGGGTGTAAAAAATCCATGCGCGTGAAGTAGAAGGGATTCGATATGGCTTCTGCCAAGGAAATACGCGGCCAGATTAAGGCAATCCAGAACACTGGTAAAATTACCAAGGCGATGGAAATGGTTGCCGCATCCAAGATGCGCAAGGCTCAGGATCGCGTGGTCGCTGCGCGTGCTTATTCCGAGGGCATACTCCGCGTTGTCGGCCATCTGATGAATGCACATCCGGAATATAAACATCCGTTTCTGGTTGAGCGTGACGAGATTAAAAAAGTTGGCGTGATTGTCATTACCACCGATAAAGGCCTGTGTGGCGGCTTGAATACCAACGCGTTGAAAAAAGCTCTGGGACTGATGAAGGAGCAGGAAGCTGATGTTGAAGTCTTCACCATTGGTCGCCGAGCTGGCATGTTTATGCGACGCATTGGCGCTCCGATTAACGGCGTGGCTGAAAATGTGCCGGATATACCGGAATTGTCAGATATCATCGGCCTGATTACGCTGGCCATTGAAAAGTACATCAACGGCGATATTGATGCCGTACATCTGGTTTATTCCGAGTTTATCAATACAATGACTCAAACGCCTACCACGATGCGCTTGATGCCATGCCCCTTGCCTGAAAAAACAGATACTGGTTACTGGGATTATTTATATGAACCGGAAGCCAAAGAGGTGCTCGAAGGCGTATTGCGGCGTTATGTAGAGTCGCTGGTCTATCACGCTTTGCTGGAAAACAAGGCTTGTGAACAGTCGGCACGCATGGTGGCCATGAAAGCTGCAACGGATAATGCCAAAGATATCGTTAAGGATCTCAGCATTACTTATAACAAAGCCCGTCAGGCTGCGATTACTCAGGAATTGGCAGAAATTTGCGCCGGTGCAGCCGCGGCAGGCTAATTATTAGCTGATTTGCTAAAGGGTCAGCAAGAAACAACGTGAAACAGTCAAGATATTCAGGAGAGGTCAGAAAATGAGTACAGGAACTATTGTCCAGGTAATCGGTCCGGTAGTGGATATCCGCTTCAATGCTGGCAAGCTGCCAAAAATTTATAATGCTCTGTTGATGAGCGATCCCAAATTGACACTGGAAGTGCAGCAGCACCTCGGTGACAATTGTGTGCGTGCGATTGCCATGGGAACCACTGATGGTTTGAAGCGCGGCATGCAAGTGTCCGATACCGGCGCTGCTATCAAGGTGCCTGTCGGCCAGGCTACGCTGGGGCGCATCATGAATGTACTCGGCGAGGGCATCGACTTTGAAGGTGAAGAAGTCAAGGCTGACGAGTTCATGGAGATTCATCGTGCGGCACCTAGCTTTGAAGAACTGGCGCCTTCGTCAGAAATTCTCGAAACTGGTATCAAGGTCATCGATCTGATCGCACCGATTGCCAAGGGCGGTAAAGTTGGCCTGTTTGGCGGTGCTGGCGTTGGCAAGACCGTCAACATGATGGAATTGATCAATAATATCGCCAAAGCGCACGGCGGTTTCTCCGTATTTGCTGGCGTGGGTGAACGTACCCGTGAAGGCAATGATTTCTATTATGAAATGAAAGAATCCAACGTGCTGGATAAAGTGGCGCTGGTCTATGGTCAGATGAACGAGCCTCCGGGCAACCGTCTGCGTGTTGCGTTGACCGGTTTGACCATGGCGGAGTATTTCCGCGATGAAGGCCGTGATGTTCTAATCTTTATCGATAATATCTACCGTTATTCACTGGCTGGTGTGGAAGTATCCGCACTGCTGGGTCGGATGCCGTCAGCGGTGGGTTACCAACCCAACCTGGCTGAAGAAATGGGCCGTTTGCAGGAACGTATCGCATCCACCAAGACGGGTTCTATCACCTCGGTTCAGGCCGTTTATGTTCCTGCCGATGATTTGACCGATCCGGCTCCTGCCACCACCTTTGCACATCTGGATTCAACGATTGTACTGTCTCGCTCGATTGCTGAACTGGGTATTTATCCTGCCATTGATCCGCTGGATTCTTCTTCCCGCCAGCTTGATCCGAAAGTAGTTGGCAATGAGCACTACGATGTGGCTCAGGGCGTGCAGCAGACTTTGCAGCGTTATAAGGAATTGCAGGACATTATTGCCATTTTGGGCATGGATGAATTGTCTGATGAAGATAAGCAGCTGGTGGCGCGTGCGCGCAAGATTCAGCGCTTCCTGTCGCAGCCTTTCCATGTGGCTGAAGTATTCACCGGTTCACCTGGTGTGTATGCCAAGAAGGAAGAGACCATCAAATCATTCAAAGGCATTCTGGCTGGCGAATATGATCACATGCCTGAACAGGCATTCTACATGGTTGGCGGTATCGAAGAAGCTGTCGCCAAAGCCGAAAAGATGGCGGCTAAAGGCTAATGGCTGCTACCATGCAAGTACTCGTCGCTACGGTTGAACGGGAAGTTTATCGTGGCGAAGCTGATTTTCTGGTGGCTCCGGGAGCTGCTGGTGAGTTGGGAATTATGCCCAAGCATAGTCCATTGATCAGTTCTCTGGCTGCTGGTGAACTGCGTATTACCAATGGTGATACTGTCGATGAGGTATTCGTGTCCGGCGGATTTATGGAAGTGCAGCCGGATATGATCACGATCCTGTCCGATTCTGCCGAACGTGCATCGGACATTGATGAAGCGGCAGCAGTAGAGGCTGAACGCAAAGCCAAGGATGCGCTTGATACCAATCAGGGTGATGTCGATTATGCCAAGGCGGAAGCTGAACTGGCCATGATGACGTCTCGTCTGCTATGGCTGAGAAAGAAAAAGAAAAAGTAGATTAATAACGTCAATTTCAGGGGGCTGCATGTTTGCGGCCCCTTTTTTTATTGCATCAGCAACAGGATCGGACCAAGATCATTGCATCGATGCACTGCAGTCATAGTCTTTTCTGCTATAGTTGGTTGCATTAAATAATCCGGTTTTTCAGATAACGAGGGGATTTTACTATGGGCAAACTTCATCATCCTGATTTGCAGGTATGCGTACTGGCGGCGGGCAGAGGAAAGCGCATGCGCTCGAATCTTCCCAAGGTGCTGCATAAGGTGTTGGGCAGGGCGATGATTGATCATATCCTGCATACCGTTGAGTCGCTCAGGCCAAAAGGCATTGCAGTTGTAACCGGGCATGCATCTGAAATGGTACGTGAACATGTTGGTCAACCTGTCAATCTGGAGTGGGTGATTCAGGACAAACAATTGGGTACAGGCCATGCGGTTAAACAGTGCGAGCAGGTGATTCGTGATGTGCGCGACGTACTGATTGTGTGCGGCGATACGCCGTTATTGCAGGTTGATACGCTGGCCAAGCTCGTTGCTGAGCACAGGAAAGCTGATACCGATGTCACCGTACTTACGGCAAACCCGGCAAACCCGTTCGGTTATGGTCGTATTGTTCGTGATGAAAAAGGGCATGTCTCCAGCATCGTTGAGGAGAAAGACGCGACCCAAGATCAGCGTAGCATTACAGAGGTAAGCAGCGGCATTTATTGTGTCCGTTATGAGGTGCTGTTTAAACTTTTGCATGCTATCGGAAATCTCAATGCACAGGGCGAGTATTATTTACCAGATATCGTACCGCTTGCCTTGAGTGCAGGACAGACTGTTGAAGCAGTGATGATGGATGACGCCGATGAAATGCTGGGCGTCAATGACCGGGTGCATCTGGCCCATGTCGAGGATTTGATGCAGAAACGCATTATCGAGGGTTGGCAGCGGCGCGGGGTGACAGTCGAGAAGCCGGATACTGTTCGCATTGAAGCAAGCGTAAAAATCGGCATTGATACGGTTATTCAGGCCGGTTGTTACCTGATCGGATCCACCCAGATTGGTGATGAGTGTCGCATTGGACCGAATGCCGTATTGGTTGATGCCTGGCTGGATGATCGGGTGAATGTATATGCATTCAGCCATATTCACAGTGCTGCAGTTGGCTCTGATGCACTTGTTGGCCCTTATGCCAGATTGAGGCCTGAGGCCCGACTGGATGAAGGTGTGCACATCGGAAATTTTGTCGAAGTGAAAAAGGCGGTGGTTGGAGAGGGTAGTAAAGTGAATCACCTCTCTTATATCGGCGATGCCAATATCGGTTCCAATTGCAATATCGGTGCCGGAACCATCACTTGCAATTATGACGGTGCCAATAAATTTCTTACCGATATCGGTGATAATGTATTTGTCGGTTCCGATACCCAGTTGGTGGCTCCGGTTCGTGTAGGTGATAATGCTACCATTGGTGCTGGCAGTACCATTACCCGAGATGTGGATGCCGGTGGTTTAACCTTGTCCGAAAGAAGTGTGCAGAAGCACATGCCGAACTGGAAGAGGCCTGTGAAGGATAAAAGCTGATGTGCGGGATCGTTGGCGCTATTGCAAATCGAAACGTCTTGCCGGTTTTACTGGAAGGTCTCCAGCGACTTGAATATCGCGGTTATGATTCTGCCGGACTCGCTGTCCGGGATTCAGCAGATGGATTAAAACGATTCCGGGCTTTGGGCAAGGTGAAGGTGCTTAAAAATCTGGTGGAGCAATCAGGTATAGTCGGTAATCTCGGTATTGCACATACGCGCTGGGCCACGCATGGCGCACCCGCCGAACGCAATGCGCACCCGCATGTGAGTGGCGTCAGGGTAGCTGTTGTACACAACGGTATCATTGAGAATCATGTTCAATTGCGCGAACGGCTTGCCGCCATGGGCTATGTGTTTACTTCCGAAACTGATACCGAAGTGATTGCACATTTGATGGCGGATAAACTGGAATCCGGAGCAGATTTGCTTGCTGCGGTGATTGCGGCTGCTGCTGAACTGAATGGCGCTTATGCATTGGCGGCTGCCAGTCCGGACGATGCCGACCGTATTGTTGTGACCCGGGCAGGCAGTCCGCTGATCATCGGAATTGGCGATGGCGAGAATTTTATCGCTTCCGATGTGGCCGCGTTGTTGTCGGAGACCAAGCAGTTCATTTTTCTGGAAGAAGGCGATGTAGCAGAGGTTCGCCGCGACGGCATTACGGTTTTCAACGCCGATGGCGTTCAGGTTGAGCGGGCCGTCAAGACTTCGCAACTGACTGGCGGCAGTATTGAAAAAGGTCCCTATGCTCACTATATGCTCAAAGAGATATTTGAGCAGCCCAGTGTGATATCGGAGACACTGGAAGGTAGAATTCACAACGGGCGCTTACTTGAGTCCAGTTTTGGTCATGAGACATCGGCATTGCTGGACAAGGCGCGTCATGTACAGATCGTCGCTTGCGGCACCAGTTATCACGCCGGACTGGTGGCGCGTTACTGGCTGGAAGAGGTGGGCATGCCTTGCAGCATTGAAGTTGCGAGCGAATACCGTTACCGCCAGGTGGTGGTGCCGGAAAACACGTTGCTTATCACCATCTCCCAGTCGGGCGAGACTGCTGATACGCTGGCAGCGCTGCGCGGTAGCCGTGAACAAGGCTATATCGGCAGTCTGACGGTGTGCAATGTGCCGGAAAGTTCACTGGTGCGCGAATCGGATGTCTGTTTGATGACTCGCGCCGGTACCGAGATCGGGGTGGCATCTACAAAGGCGTTCACAACCCAACTGGTTGCATTGCGTTTACTGACGATTGCATTGGCGCGTCGTGGCGGCCTGAGTGCTGAAATGGAAATGGCCTTGGTCAACGAGTTGCATGCGCTGCCCCGTCAGGTGGAAGTGGTGCTACAACTGGACGATGCCATTAAAGAAATGGCTGAGGGCTTTTCTGATAAGCATAATGCATTATTTCTTGGCCGTGGCCCGTTTTACCCCATCGCCATGGAAGGGGCGCTGAAACTTAAGGAAATATCCTATATTCATGCCGAGGCATACCCGGCCGGGGAATTGAAACATGGGCCGCTGGCGCTGGTGGACGAAAGCATGCCGGTGGTTTGCGCCCTGCCTGATGACCCGTTGTTGGAAAAGGTGCTGTCTAATCTACAGGAGGTTCGTGCGCGTGGTGGGGAGTTGTTCCTGTTCAGTGACTGCAAGGTGAGCGTTGGTCTGGATCGTTATCAGAATTTGACGCTATCCGACATTTATCCCGGCACGGCTCCGATTGTTTACTGCATTCCCTTGCAGTTGCTGGCCTATCATGTCGCCGTACTAAAAGGTACGGATGTGGATCAACCTCGAAATCTGGCAAAATCAGTCACAGTGGAATAGCGGTTTGCATGGCTAAGCCGTTGCTACAGCGGTGAGCATGGTTTTTCCGAGAGGGTAGGAATATTCTTGATGTAAGGAAGGGGCCGTTGAAGACACATCGATTAACATGAAAAATCCATGCGCGTTAGGCTGGTGGTTATTGGCCTTGTTTCTATTCACTACGGCGTCACAGGCTGCTGACCTGACGTCGCCGCTGCCGGTGCGCAACCTCTATCCGCCCATGATGCGTTTTTTCGACCCGACGCCGGATTCGGCGCTTCGCACGTATGATCAGTCGTGGCTGTTTGAACTGACGCAGCATTATTCTACCGTGAATATTATTGATCCCCGGCCCGGCATCAGACTTCTGGTGGATATGGAACTCTATGTGCTGGATCCTGTTGTCCGATATGCGGTTACAAATAGCCTAGAGGTGTCGTTGCGGATGCCACTATTGCTTCCGGCCAGCGGTGTTCTGGATAGCGTGATCCAATCGTTTCACGATAGCTTCGGCTTCCCCGATAACGGGCGTGCGCTGCGGCCAAACAATAGTTTTGCCTACATGATTGATAACGGTCAGGGAACTCGCTGGCAAGGTAAAAGTCAGTTTGAACTTGGTAATTTTGAACTGTCGGGTCGATATAAGTTATTCCAGGGCGAGCACTGGGGCATGGCTGCTCTGGCGGCGGTTAAATTGCCAACAGCCTCCAAAGCTCGCGGCTGGGGCAGCGGCGCATCCGATGTTGCCGCCGGCGGCGTGGTTTCCTGGCGTCAGGGCGGCGGATTCGTCCATATGGAAGGTTGGGTGATTCAGCCTTTGGCCAGCGATGAACCAGGCATTCGCTATCAAGGCTATCTGCGTGGTTCGGTGACGCTCGGCTATCAGTTGTTTGATGCTGTCTCATTGATTGCACAGGTGCAGGGCGGCAATTCACCCTACCAGTCCATGATTTCCGCACTGGATCACCCACCCTTTCTTGTTGCATTCGGTTTGCGCGGTAATTTTGGTTCAGCGGGCGACGGGGATTCAGGACTGGGCTGGACAGCTACCATCGTGGAAAATATCTCCCAAGTGACGACGCAGGATATTTCTGTCGCCATTGGTTTAAGCCGGTCTTTTGAGTAAGGATGGCTGGATGATTTCCGTATCCACTACCGCTGAATCCCGTCATGCATCCTTATGGCAGTTATGTCTGGTCTTTGTGCTGACCCTGTTGTTATTTTCAGTCTTGCGCTGGCAACCGGAGCCGTGGTTGCAAAACCGCATCGACCGGCAGGTTCGCCACAGCGGTATTGATTTACAATACGGGGCATTGCATATCGAAGGGTTAACCGTTCGTCTGAAGCAGGTGTCGATCCGCACAGGAACTATGCCAGCGCCGCTCATGCTGGATTCGCTGCGCATTAGCCCGGCATGGTCGTCGTTGTTATCAGGATCAGTCGCTGTTGATATGCAGGCTGAGCTGTCTGGGCAATCGGTTAGCGCTGTGCTGGTGTGGCAGGATAAATATATTGGTGTGCATGATCTGAATGCAGTGGTTGATGTGGCCGTACTTCAGACTTTGTGGAAGCAGCGCATGCCATTGCCTGTCAATGTGGGCGGGGGGCTGAAACTGTCGGGCAATGTGCAACTGGGTGCGCTTAGCGGTTTGCCTGTTGAAGGTCAGCTTGATGCGGTTTGGCAACAGGCCAGCATTGATTTGCCCATGTTTGACAAGCCGTTGGGAGATTATCACCTGGCATTGAAAGCTGACGGCAACGCATCCGGCATCTGGCAATGGTCGTTGGGCGGTGGCGATGCAGTGACGCTGTCCGGTTCCGGTCAGATGGATATGTCCGGAAATATCCCTCAGCAATGGACGATCAACGGGCGCGTGCAGTTGCGATCAGCGCCTGAAGCCAAAGCGATTGTGGCCATGCTGGGTAATCAGGCCAGGGCATTCGCGATTTCCGGCAAGCTGCTCAATGCGCGTGTTCAGGCCATGTAGTTTGAAGCTGTGGAGCACACGCAGTATTGATGACAAACTTTGACACATGGCTATTCTATTTCTAAGCTGACGGAACATGAAAATAGATGGAATGACAACGACTTATGGTATTATCGGTTGGCCGGTGAAGCATTCGCTTTCACCCCTGTTTCAATCCCGTTTTTTGAGTCAGAACAATATCAATGCAGTTTATCTTCCCTTTGAAGTGTCCCCTGAATTGCTGTCACAGGCTGTTGGGGGTTTATGGGCGCTGGGAGTTCAGGGCTTCAATGTTACGGTTCCACACAAAGAGCGGGTCTTCCAGATGGTTGAGGCGGATGCTGATGCATGCCGAATTGGTGCGGTGAATACGGTGCGGCGAGGTGAAAATGGTTGGCAGGCGACCAATACGGACTGGTGCGGATTCAAGGCTGTCATCGAAGGTCTGGGGATAGATATCGAGGGCGAGAATATCCTGCTGTTCGGTGCTGGCGGCACCTCTCGTGCGGTGCTGCATGCCTTGGCCGAGCTGAATCCCGGCAGGGTCAATATCTGCAATCGTAATCCTAGTCGTCAGGCTTCACTGATTGCAGCAGCAAAAGAATCATATCCGAACCTGAACTGCGAGCCGGTGCTTTGGCAGCAGGATGCTGTTGCTGCCGGTTGCCGGGATTCCATATTGTTGATTAATACAACCAGTATTGGGTTGACGCAGGGAGAGGATTTTCCATTTAAGTTATCAGGGCCGGGCGTGGCTATAGATGCAGTTTATCATCCGGATGGAAAAACCGCTTTTGGCGAAGCAGCACAGGAAGCAGGGCAATTGTGTGTGGATGGGTTGCCCATGTTGATTGCTCAGGGTGCTGCCGCATTTGCCTGGTGGCATGGCTGTGATAGCCCCGATTGCAGCCAGACGCTGGTGCAGATGCAGGCTTCTCTTGGCCGTGAAATAACCGGGTTGCCGGGTTGGGGAAATTCAGAATGAATCAGTCGAGGCTGGGCGATCTGCTGCTTAGGTATCAGCGTATTAATCGCGAAGATTTGGATATGCTGATTCGGGAAACCACGCTGCACGGGGACACCCTGACCTCTCAATTGGTGAGGCAAGATTTTTTTAAAGAGCAGGAACTGGTTGAATTTTTAGCCAAGACATACGGTTGTCCGGTTATTGATCTTGACCAGATCGAAGTTGATGAGAATGCGACGACAATTCCTGTGAATATACTGCGTAAAAATATGACGTTGCCGCTGAAGCGTAGAGGCAACAAACTCAAGCTTGCCGTAGTTGATCCGTATGATATCAACAGTCTTGATGAAATCGCGTTTATTAGCGGTTGTAAAATTGATATCGCTGTCGCGCTGGAAAGTCAGTTAAATCAGAAACTGGGGGAACTCAGTGATACCGATTCGTATCTGCAGCAGGTGATGGCTGATCTGGGAGCGATAGATGTAGAGGTTCTGGACACAGCCGAAGGTGATATCGATGAATATTCACTGTCAGCTGAAATCGAGGCAGCGCCGATAGTCAGGCTGGTCAATCTGATTTTGATGGATGCAATCAAGCGTGGCGCTTCGGATATCCATCTTGAACCCTATGAAAACGTGTTGCGTGTGCGCTATCGTATTGACGGGGTGTTGCACGAGATTATGCGGCCAGGCATCAGTATGCGTGATGCTATTGTGTCACGCCTGAAAATTCTTGCCAGGCTCGATATATCCGAGCGCCGCGTACCACAGGATGGGCGGATAAAATTGCGATTGTCCCGAGCCAAGACTGTTGATTTTCGCGTTTCCGTATTACCGACGTTGTTTGGCGAAAAGGTGGTGATGCGGTTGCTGGATCCATCCAGTTTACAACTGGATATGACCAAACTGGGCTATCCTGAAGAATCGCTGTCAAGGTTGAAGCGCGCGATTCACAGTCCCTATGGCATGGTGCTTGTAACCGGCCCGACCGGTTCGGGTAAAACAGTTAGTCTGTATTCTGCCGTAGCCGAATTAAATCAGCCCGGAGTGAATATCTGCACGGCAGAAGATCCTGTCGAGTTTAATTTTATGGGTATCAATCAGGTCAATGTGGATGTGGGTGTAGGGCGGACATTTCCAGCTGTACTGCGTTCTTTTATGCGCCAGGATCCGGATATTATTCTGATTGGCGAAATACGTGATTATGAAACAGCGGCGATCGGTATCAAGGCTGCCCTGACCGGACATCTGGTGTTGGCGACACTGCATACCAATGATGCGCCGTCTACTATGACACGTCTGATTAATATGGGAATCGAACCGTTTCTGGTGGGGTCCGCCGTTAATATGGTTTCTGCCCAGCGGCTGGCGCGACGCATTTGTCCAGATTGCAAATCTCCCGAGAAGATCCCGGAAGCTACTTTACTGGATGCAGGCGTGCCGGAAAATGAGGTGAGCTATTATCATCCGATGTATGGCACAGGGTGTCCAACATGCAATGCTACCGGCTACAAGGGCAGGACAGGCATTTATCAGGTCATGCCGGTTTTTGATGAAATCCGCGAAGTGATTTATGCTGGCGGGGATTCGGACAGGATCAACGCCATTGCCATGAGAAAAAATGTCAAAACTTTGCGTATGGCAGCACTGGAGAAGGTGAAAGCCGGGGATATCTCCCTTGAAGAATGTCTGCGGGTAACGGCGGCGGACTAATATGAAACAACAATGCGCGTTAGGGTGAACAACTGATGGCGACTTTTATATGGCAGGCGAAAAATAA
>CAZUVA010000004.1:0-8076 GCA_964622755.1 uncultured Zetaproteobacteria bacterium | reverse complement strand
ATGCGCGTTAGGGTGAACAACTGATGGCGACTTTTATATGGCAGGCGAAAAATAAACAGGGCACGTCGGAAAGCGGTGAGATAGAAGCGCCCAACCGTGAAATTGCTACGGCGATTCTTCGGCGAAAAGCGCTGGTTGGTGTTAAAGTAAAGAAAAAACCGATTGAAATTAACCTTTTTCCTGAAAAAGCCGATGATAAGGATATATCTATTTTCTTTCGCCAGCTTTCCACGATGATCAATGCTGGGTTGCCTCTGGTACAGTGTTTTGAGCTGGCTGAGCGAGGAACTGAAAAAAAAGCCATGGTCAAGTTATTGGGCGATGTGCGTCGAAGTCTCGAGGACGGCAACCCGCTGGGCGAAACCATGCGCAAGTTTCCTGATGAGTTTGATCGTCTCACATGCGCCTTGGTTGAAGCAGGTGAGCAGGGCGGTATTCTTGATTCCATATTGTTGAGGCTTTGCTCTTATAAGGAAAAAGCTCTCAGCCTGAAGGCAAAAATTAAATCGGCCATGGTTTATCCGATTGCCATTCTTGTCGTTTCATTCATTGTAACTTCCATTTTGATGATCTTTGTCATTCCGGTATTTGGTGAGATGTTTGCCGATTTCGGAGCTGATTTACCGGCTCCTACCCAGATTGCCATTTCCATATCCAATATTTTTGTGGCATATTGGTATATCATTATCGGCGCGCCGATTGCTATGGTGTTTGCTATCCGGGCCATATACAAAACGCCAAAAGGGAGATATCAGCTGGATAAACTGCTGCTTGCGCTACCCATTCTGGGTGATGTGCTACGCAAGGCTTCCGTGGCTCGTTTCTGTAGTACATTTTCCACCCTGACTGCTGCCGGTGTTCCGATTCTGGAATCGCTGGACACGGTAGCTGAAACATCGGGTAATGTTGTCATCGAGAAAGTCATTCTTTCGTCCAAGGACTCGATATCGCAAGGCCAGACGCTCACTGCTCCACTGGAAGAGAGTAAAATTTTCCCCCTGATGGTAACGCAGATGATTTCCATCGGTGAGCAGACCGGCAGCCTTGAAGAAATGCTGGCTAAAATTGCCGAATTTTACGAGGAAGAGGTCGATACAGCTGTGGATAATATGCAACAGTTAATGGAGCCGATGATCATGGTATTTCTGGGTGTTGTTATCGGAGGCCTGGTTATCTCCATGTATCTGCCTATTTTCAAAATGGCTTCCATCGTTTGATTTCGTACAGGCCAATACCATTCGCCAGCTCAGTACCATGCACCGTCTATTTGAGTTGATATGCGGCTAATTCTTTACCGTGCATTGGCTGCGCTTGTCATTGCTGTTGTGGTAACAATCTGGATTTATCCCACTTTATTGCCGATGCAAAAACAGTTGGTGGCTGCCTCAGGGAGCTTATTTTTAATTCTTCTGCTTGTACAGGCGGTTCTGATTATTAGCCGGGTTTCTGAAAAGAAGCAATGGGTTTTCCAGCATACATCTGATGTTTTTCTTTCCAGCCTGTTGATTTTTTCCAGTGGCGGTTTGTTCAGTCCGTTCTACCTGCTGTTTGGTTTGATCATTATTGCATCAGGCACACATGCTATCCGGGTGATGCCGCTTGCGATGAGTACTCTGGCATGTGCCGGATATCTGGTTGCTGTGTACGGTGATGCCTGGCTTGTATATGGCTCAGATTTGGATACACAGCAGGCGCTGCATGTATTGCTACAAGTTTCTGCGCTTATGCTGGTTGGCGGTGTCATGGCTTATATTGCCAGACATCAGGCAAGCCTGAGTGCAAAGAGTGATAAGATTGTTCGCCAGCACAGAAGGCTCAAGGATATACACGATAACATTATGGCAGAGATGCGCGAGGGCGTTATTGTATTGGATAACACCTTGCATGTCAGTGATATGAACGAATCGGCAACTACGCTGTTGGGGAAGCAGTCAGTTGATTCTCTACTTTCCATACCGGCTCTGAACGCTTTTTTCTGCAAGCCGTTGTTGCCGGAATTCCAATGTGAATATGACAATCAGGGGTGTACGTTGCTATTATCTGTCCGAAAATTAACTCCGGATGATGATGCAGCATGGTTACTGACACTGGTGGATATCTCTGAAGTCAGACATCTGGAAAAGCAGTTGATTCAGCAGGAAAAAATGGTGCTTCTCGGCAAGATGTCAGCCATACTGGCGCATGAAATCCGAAATCCGATTCATACCATGGCGCAGGGGCTGGAGATCATGGTCCGAACACCTGAAAACAGCATCGATATTCAGGGGATTTTACGTGATGAAATGATGCGTTTAAACAGACTGGCCAATATGATGCTGGAATACTCCAAACCATTGCATCCGAGCCCTGCTCAAACCTATATGCCGGAAGTGATCAGGTCATCCCTGAACCAGGTGGATATTACCGGCTGCAGGGAAGTGAACTGGCAATGTCTTGTGGATGAATTACTGATAGACAGCGACCATTTCCGGTTGGTGATTGATAATCTGTTGTCCAATGCACTGGCTTACCGGCGCCCTGATAGTCATGTCGGGGTTTGCCTGGATTCAGACGAAATGTTCTGGATGCTTCGCGTTGACAACGAAGGCGATGTTCCCGAGACAATTCGCGAAAAACTGTTTGATCCGTTTATTAGCGGCTGTTCCAATGGCATAGGTCTGGGGCTGGCGACTGTGCAACAGGTATGCATCGCCAATGACTGGACGGTTGAATTCAGTTTTGAAGATGGAAAGGTCTGTTTTACAGTCAGCGGGTTGCTGCAAGCGGACAAAGAGAATGTGGTGGGTCACCGTCTCGATGATGTGGGCAGGGAGATGGCGAATGGCTGAAATTTTGCTAGTCGAAGATGAAGCGAACGCCCGCAAGGTGCTTTCACTGGGGCTGGAATTTCAGGGCCACCAGGTGTGCGGATGTGCTTCGCCCGGAGAAGCTGACCAGCAGTTGCAGACCCGAACATTCGATGTGGTTTTGACCGATTTGCGAATGGAAGACCGTGATGCAGGTCTGGAAGTTATCGATATGGTCAGAAAACAGCAGCCACACGCACGGGTATTGTTGCTAACGGCTTATGCAAGCGCTGATACAGCAGTCGCTGCCATGAAACAGGGGGCGTTTGATTACCTGACCAAACCGGTGTCGAGCGAAGAATTGGCATCAGCGGTTGAACGAGCTTTGTTTGATGCTGTATCCGACAGCGCTGATGCCAGGCGTAGTGAGACAGGCTTGGAGTCAGGGCCGGATCAGCCATTCGTGGCTACTGCTGCCGGGGATATGCTGATGGGAGAATCCGAGCCCATGCAGCGGGTACGGGATCGATTAAAACGATCGGCAAGTTCAGATTTTACCGTATTGATTTCAGGAGAGTCAGGAACAGGCAAGGAACTGGCGGCTCGTATGGTTCATGCCTATTCCAGTCGCGCCAAAGGTGTTTTTATTCCGGTACATTGCGGGGCGATACCCGATGGTCTGTTTGAATCCGAACTGTTCGGGCACCGTAGAGGTTCATTTACGGGGGCGGAGTTTGATCGTGCCGGTCTGATTGAATCAGCTAATGGTGGCACCCTGTTTCTTGATGAGGTAGGGGAAATGCCTGTATCTGTGCAGGTCAAATTGCTGAGAGTGCTGCAGGATAAACGGGTGCGTCGGGTCGGTGAGGACAGGGAACATGATGTGGATGTGCGCGTCATTGCTGCCACCAATCGTGATCTGGAAGCCGAAGTGAGACGGGGAAATTTCCGCGAGGATCTGTTTTTCCGTCTGAATGTTGTGCCGGTACATATGCCACCATTAAGGCAGCATAAGGAAGATATCCCTTTGCTGGCCAGAGCGATTGTGCGTCAGTATAGCGAGGGGCGTGCCCGCTTGACCGATGAATGTCTGCAAAAACTGGTTTCATTGTCATTTATGGGCAATGTGCGGGAGTTAGAGAATCTGTTGCAGCGCATGTTGGCGCTATCTGAAACCAGTGATCTGGATATAAAACTGCTGGCTGAGGTGTATTCCGACGTGCATATCGGTTCGGAAGTGTCACTGGATAGCATGCAAGAACAGGAAGGTGACCTGGATGTATGGGTGGCTGCAATTGAACAGCAGTTGATAGATGAAGCACTTGCCAGAACCGGCGGCAATATTACCAGGGCGGCCAAAGAACTGGGGATCAGTTTTCGTTCGCTCAGGTATCGACTGAAAAAGACATTCCCTTCAAATGGGGAAACATGACAGCAATGGTCGCACTGTCTGCCATCGTTGGTTTAATTTTTGGAAGCTTTGCCAATGTCTGCGTATACCGGATACCACGACGTGAATCGGTTATATTTCCCGGTAGCCATTGTCCTGCATGCCATCATGCCATTGCAGCCTGTGATAATATACCGTTGATTTCATGGTTGATCCTGGCAGGAAAATGCCGTCATTGCGGCATTCCGATCTCGTGGCGTTATCCGTTGCTGGAACTGGTGATGGGTTTAAGCTGGGGTCTGCTGGCCTGGCATTTCGGAGCAGTGCCTGAGCTGGCTGTGGCATTATGCCTGTTTTTTCTGCTTTGGGTGTTGAGCTTTATTGATCTGGAAACAGGGCTGTTGCCCAATGCTCTGACATACCCGGGCATTGTTCTCGGGCTGTTTTTTTCCTGGTGGTTGGGGAACTGGCAGGATGCTTTGATCGGGGCAATAGCAGGTTATGGTATATTCTGGCTGATTGCCCGCCTGTTTTTACGGCTGACCGGACGTGAAGGCATGGGTTATGGTGACTTTAAACTATTGGCTATGCTAGGGGCTTTTATGGGTTGGCAGGCATTGCCATTTATTATTTTCGCCTCGTCCGTAGTTGGTACGTTTGCAGGCATTGTCATTCTGTTGGTGGCAAGGCAGGGCTTGCGCACCGAGATTCCCTTCGGCCCGTATCTGGCTGCAGCTGGCATGGTCTGGTTTGTCTGGGGCAGTGCGGTGTTGGAGTGGTATATCGGTTTGACCGGTATTCACACATGAGTCCGCACCGTATCGGGCTGACCGGCGGAATTGGCAGTGGCAAGAGTACAGTGGCCGGTGTCTTTGCCGAACTGGGAGTGCCGGTTCTTGATCTGGATAAAGCTGGGCATACTGTAGTTCAAAGTGACAGCTCGGGATTAAAACAACTGGTCGAAGCCTTTGGCGTGAATATTCTGAATCATGATGGTTCACTGAACAGGAAAGCTCTTGCTCAGTATTGTTTTTCTGATGCGGTCAGGACAGCAAAACTCAATACCATTATGCACCCGTTGATTTGGCAGGTCGAGGAGAACTGGCTGAGGCAGCAACAGGGCGATTATGCTATTATTGAAGCATCCGTGCTGTTGGAGTCCGGTGGTGCCGGGCGCATGGATACAGTGATTGTTGTGCTTGCCGACATAATGTTGAGGCGTGACCGGGTACTGGCCAGAGGGGAGAATAGCGGGGCAGAATTTGATGTCATTGTTGCGCGGCAGTGTACTGATACAAAGCGGCGGGAGGCTGCTGATTTTATCATCACCAATGAAGGCAGTTTAACACAATTACGACAGCAGGTTAGCGACATAGAACGGTTATTGCAAAAGCAGTATTTCCTTAAAGAACGCGATCTGAATGCCCGGGGTTGACACAGAATACAGATACATTTAGAAACCCGTTCGTTGCCGAGGGATCTCCCGGCGTCCCGGTTGCCCATTTGGACTGGTTATTAGTCAACTAATCGTCAGCCGTTATTTGTTAAACACTCATTCGTTGTCACCCGTTATTTGTATCAGCGCATGCTATTTTTCCACCACAGATCGTATCTATTATTTGGAGTATTCTTAATGTCTCAGGAAAGTGAAACACCACAGGAAGTGGCAGATTCTGTAATATCTGCTGAAAGCGGGGAGGTAAAACCCCGTCGTCGGGGTCGTCCGCGCAAAGTGGTAGAAAAACCGGCAACTGATCCGGTTGATTCAAAAGAAAGTCAGCCAGAAACAGCACAGGTCGAAGATAAGCCCCGTCGTCGGGGTCGCCCTCGCAAGATTGATAGTAAGAATGGCGCTGGTAAAGAAACAGCAGGCGAGTCAGATGCAAAAGAAACAGTTCAGGAAACCAACCATGAACAGCCACGCCGTGCTCGCTGGAAAAAGGGTGATCGTAATAATAAACGCAATCGCCGTGATGAGCTTGAAGAGAAGATATCCGATGAAATGGAAGGTGTTTCGCTGCATTTGAAAGAAATCTCTGCCAAATCGCCGACTGAGTTGCTGGAACTGGCCGATTCGTATGATATTGATAACGCCGCAGGTATGCGCAAGCAGGAGCAGGTATCCGCTATTCTGTGTGCCCATGGCTTGCGAAGTGGCACGATTTACAGCGAAGGTGTACTCGAGATTCTGCCTGATGGATTCGGCTTTCTACGTTCCCCGGATGCTAATTATTTGTCCGGGCCGGATGATGTGTATGTGTCCGGGCACCAGATTCGCCGCTTTTTCCTGCGCAAGGGTGATACCGTGGCCGGAGAAATTAGGCCACCGCGTCGGGGTGAAAAATATTTCGCCCTGAGAACGGTGGATACCACCAATGGGGAATTACCGGAACAGGCCCGCACCAAGGTGCTGTTTGATAATCTTACGCCATTGTATCCGGATGAGCGGTTGCATATGGAAACCGAGAATCCAGCCAAAAAGGATATGACCGGTCGTATCATTGATATCGTTGCCCCGATTGGCAAAGGCCAGCGCGCATTGCTGGTGGCACCGCCACGTACCGGTAAAACAGTGATGATGCAGGCGATTGCCCATTCCATCGAAGCCAATCACCCGGGTGTGGAACTGATGGTATTACTGATCGATGAACGTCCGGAAGAAGTGACCGATATGAAGCGGTCGGTGAACGGGGAAGTCATTTCTTCCACGTTTGATGAGCCGGCCCAGCGCCATGTTCAGGTATCGGAAATGGTAATCGAGAAGGCCAAACGACTGGTTGAACATGGCAAGGATGTGGTCATTCTGCTCGATTCGATTACCCGACTCGCTCGCGCTTATAATACTGTGGTTCCATCCTCCGGCAAGATTCTTACCGGTGGCGTGGATGCCAATGCACTGCACCGCCCCAAGCGTTTCTTTGGTGCGGCCCGCAATATCGAGGGTGGCGGTTCGCTGACCATTATTGCTACGGCGCTGGTCGAAACCGGATCGAAAATGGATGAAGTGATTTTCGAGGAGTTCAAGGGCACCGGAAACATGGAAATCAAGCTGGATCGAAAATTAACCGACAAGCGTATTTTCCCGTCCATTGATATTGCGCCATCCGGCACGCGTAAGGAAGAGTTGCTGACGCCTGCCGATGATCTGCAGAAGATATGGATTCTGCGAAAGATTCTCTCTCCGATGGGAACGATCGATGCGATGGAGTTTCTGCTTGATAAACTGAGTCCGACCAAGAGCAATGCCGAATTCTTTGATCGGATGAATCAGTAGGATAGTGAGAGGCGGGCGTTTTAGCCCTTTCCCTTACCTTTCATTTCCAGAGCTTCCGGTAACTGGTGAAATGTCGGGATATGAAAATCCCAGCGGTCATCCTGTTCGCGGGTGATCCAGACTGTTTTGCATCCGAGTTCCCGGGCCACCTGTAAATTATTGGCCATATCGTCTACCACCAGCGTGCGACCGGGTATGCAGTTTTCAGTTTCGATGAGCCTGGCCAGTGTCTGCCGGCATGGTTTGGGGATATAATCGTTGAAGCGAATATCGTAGATCGCGTCAAAATGGTGGGCGACGCCGAGTGTTTCAAGAATTTTCTCGGCATGTTCCCGGATACCATTGGTGTGAATCACTTTGCGTGCCGACAGCCGATCCAGAGCAGCATCCAGCGCTTTGTCTCTACCGAGAATCTCATGCGCGTTGATGTCATGCACATCCTTCAGGAAAGGTTCTGCATCCATACCATGATGAAGCATCATGCCGCGTAATGTGGTGCCGTATTCTTGCCAGTATTGCACCCGTAGTCTGTCAGCTTCGTTGTTATCCACCCCCAGCTCATGGGCTACAAATGCAGTCATACGCTTGTCCATGCGTGCAAATACGCCGTTATCGGCAGCATAAAG
>CAZUVA010000003.1:0-24187 GCA_964622755.1 uncultured Zetaproteobacteria bacterium | reverse complement strand
CCGGTCTGTGCGGGCTGACTGGTCTGATCCGGCTTGAACGCGGTATTGCTTATCGAATTTCCGGCATCAGTCACGACCTGCATGCTGTGGTATCCACACTGCTGCATGATCGTATGACCGAAACGGTGTTATCGAATGTTGGCGAACTTTCCCGGTTATTTATCCATCATGACCCACAACCTTTGGCCGTAATCGATATCCTGTCCGATGGACGAAATGCATTGGTAAAGGCTAATCGTGAAATGGGCCTGGCGCTGGCCGAGGATGAGATTGATTATCTGCTGGATAATTTCAAACAACTAAACCGTAATCCATCCGATGCCGAACTGATGATGTTTGCCCAGGCTAATTCCGAGCATTGCCGCCACAAGATTTTTAATTCCGACTGGATTATTGATGGTGAAACACAGGAGCGTTCGCTTTTCTCCATGATTCGCAATACCCATCAGTTGAGCCCGGAGGGCACGCTGGTAGCCTATAGTGACAATTCATCGGTTATCGAAGGTGTCAAATCCAGACGTTTTTATCCTGATGCTGATCGGCATTACCGGGCGCATGATGATGACACCCATATCTTGATGAAGGTGGAGACGCACAATCACCCCACGGCAATTTCTCCGTTTGCCGGTGCTGCAACCGGGTCCGGCGGTGAAATTCGCGATGAAGGAGCAACAGGGGTTGGCTCCAAACCAAAAGCAGGGCTGTGCGGTTTTTCGGTTTCCAATCTGCGTATGCCGGGTTTTGAACATCCGTGGGAGGTCGACTACGGCAAGCCTGAACGCATTGTATCTGCGCTTGATATTATGATCGAAGGGCCGATTGGCGCGGCGGCTTTTAATAATGAATTCGGACGTCCGAATCTAGTCGGTTATTTTCGTACTTATGAGCAACAGGCGGGGGGTGAGCTGCGCGGCTATCACAAGCCAATTATGATTGCCGGCGGCGTCGGTAATATTGATGCACGGCATGTCCATAAAGAAGAGGTGCCTGAAGGCAGTCTGATTATTCAGCTGGGCGGGCCTGCGATGTTAATTGGTCTCGGCGGCGGGGCTGCATCGAGCATGGACACAGGAGCCAATGTTGAATCTCTGGATTTCGATTCGGTGCAGCGCGGGAACCCTGAAATGGAACGCCGTTGTCAGGAAGTGCTTGATTGCTGCTGGCAGATGGGTGATAAGAATCCGATTCTGTTTATTCATGATATCGGCGCCGGAGGTTTATCCAATGCGGTACCGGAACTGATTGACGATGCCGGACGGGGTGGCCGGGTAGATCTGCGCGCTGTCCACAATATGGAGCCGGGCATGAGCCCTATGCAAATCTGGTGTAACGAGGCGCAGGAACGTTATATGCTGGCTATTGCGCCTGAAGCACGAGGCATTTTCACCGATATTTGTAAACGGGAACGCTGTTTATTTGCTGTGCTTGGTGAGGCGACAGAGAAACGGGATCTGGTGGTCAGTGATCCAGAATTTGGCAATCAGCCGGTAAATATGTCGCTGAATATATTGCTTGGAAAGCCACCGAAAATGACTCGCGATGTGAGCCGGAAAGAGAGCGCCGGCGTAGCACTGGAGATGGCTTCCATTGATTTGAAAGAGGCGATAGAGCGTGTTTTACATCTGCCGGCGGTGGCTAGTAAAGAGTTTCTGATCACCATCGGAGATCGTTCTGTTACAGGATTGGTAGCGCGGGATCAGATGGTAGGTCGTTGGCAGGTTCCGGTAGCCGATGTGGCTGTGACGGCAAGTGATTATTGCGGATATACAGGCGAGGCGATGGCGATGGGTGAGCGCACACCGATTGCGGTGCTCGATGCCGTTGCTTCCGGGCGTATGGCGGTCGGTGAGGCATTGACCAATATCTCAGCCGCTACAATTGAAAAAATCGGTGATGTGAAACTCTCTGCCAACTGGATGGCGGCTTGCGGTCACGCAGGTGAAGATGCGGCTTTGTACGACACGGTCAAAGCAGTGGGCATGGAACTGTGCCCGGAACTTGGTATTTCTATTCCGGTTGGCAAGGATTCTCTGTCGATGAAATCAGTATGGCAGGTCTGCCATGAAAACGGTGATGTTGAACAACGGGAAATGACTTCGCCGCTTTCCCTGATTGTTTCTGCCTTTGCACCTGTATGTGATGTGCGCAAGACATTAACACCCGAACTCAAGCTGGATCGGGGTGATAGTGAACTGATTTTGATTGATTTGGGTGAGGGACGAAATCGGCTGGGCGGTTCGGCCCTGGCACAGGTTTATGGTGCGACCGGTGATGAGGTGGCGGATGTGAATAATCCGGTATTGCTCAAAGCCTTTTTTGAAGCAGTGCAGCAACTCAATCATAGCGGTTTACTGTTGGCATATCATGATCGTTCCGATGGAGGCCTGTTTGTGACCCTTGCCGAGATGGCTTTTGCCGCACGCGCCGGTTTGGATATTCGGTTGGATGCCTTGGGTGGCGAGATGTTGCCTGAACTGTTCAGTGAAGAACTCGGTGCTGTCGTTCAGGTGCGCAAAACAGATGTCGATAAGGTGCTGGCTGTGTTGGCCGATGCAGGCCTGGCTCATACTGTTCACCGCATCGGCCAGCCGACTTCCAATCGCCAAATGATATTGTCCTGCCATGGCCAAACCCTGTTTGAGATGCATGTGCAGGAGCTACAGCAAATATGGGCGGAAACCAGTTTTCGCATGCAACAACTGCGTGATCATCCGGATTGCGCGGCAGAGGCGTACCATGCGATTTCTGACAGGGATGATGCTGGTCTGTTTGCCAATCTGTCATTTGATCCGGCTGAAGGAATCTGTGCGCCTTATGTAAACAGCGCACGGCCAAAAATGGCTGTACTGCGAGAACAGGGTGTGAACGGCCAGGTTGAAATGGCCGCAGCTTTTGATCGTGCCGGATTTGACTGCAGTGATGTTCACATGTCCGATATTATCGAGGGACATTTCAAGCTGGATGGTTTTCAGGGGTTGGTTGCCTGCGGCGGGTTTTCCTTTGGGGATGTTCTCGGTGCAGGTCGAGGCTGGGCCAATTCTGTGCTCTACAATGAACGGGCGCGTGAGCAGTTTGACGGGTTTTTCCATCGTGCCGATACATTTGCACTGGGCGTCTGTAATGGTTGTCAGATGATGTCCTCGCTAAAATCGATGATTCCGGGCGCGGAAAACTGGCCGGATTTTAAGCGCAACCGTTCCGAACAGTTCGAAGCACGGCTGTTGCAGGTGGAAGTGCTCGATTCACCTTCAATGTTTCTCTCCGGCATGATCGGTTCGAGGTTGCCGCTGGTGGTGGCGCATGGCGAAGGACGTACTGTGTTCGATTCGGATAAGCAGCGTGCCAATGTACAGGCCGTACTTCGCTATCTGGGTCCAGATGGCAAGGCTGCCGAAACTTATCCGCATAACCCGAATGGCTCGCCGGATGGTCTGACCGGATTTACCACGGTAGACGGTCGTTTTACCATCATGATGCCGCATCCGGAGCGTATGTTCCGCAGCTGCCAGTATTCATGGCATCCGGATACGTGGGGAGAAGACGGGCCATGGATACGAATGTTTCGAAACGCACGTTTGTGGGTGGGATAGCCAACCCGGGTTCTTTATGAATGCTGACGTATTTTACTGGTCTCGTTGTTTATAACGATCATCCGCTGATCAGATTGACAGTTCAAGCCTGCCATCTTCATCTTTGTCGCTATGATGTTGCAGAATGTCATCCACACTGGTTTTATCATTGCCATCGCCCGACCCTTCAATCGTCGCCATTTTCATTTTCAGGCGTAGATTATTGGCTGAGTCGGCATTTCTCAGTGCTTCGATCTCTGAAATTTTACCACTGTGCCATAACTGAAACAGGGCCTGATCGAATGTGCGCATGCCGTGCTGCTCACCCGCTTCCATTGTTTCCTTGATGGCTCCAACATCGCCTTTGAGGATGAGATCGGCAATGCGCGGCGTATTGATGAGGATTTCGATAGCAGCGGCACGTTTTCCATCCACCGTTTTGACCAGCCGCTGCGAGAGAATGCCGCGCAGATTCATCGATAGATTCATATAGACCTGTTGGTGCTGTTCTTCGGGGAAAAAGTTAAGGATGCGATCCAGTGCCTGATTGGAATTGTTGGCATGCAATGTCGCCATGGCCAGATGTCCGGTTTCGGCAAAGGCGATAGCATGTTCCATCGTTTCCCGCTCGCGAATTTCGCCCAGCAGAATCACGTCCGGCGCCTGCCTGAGCGTATTTTTCAGTGCGTTACTGAAAGATATAGTATCGGAACCCACTTCGCGCTGGGTGACAAAACATTTTTTGTGCGAGTGCATGAATTCAACCGGATCTTCGATAGTGATAATGTGGCCGGCCTGATTGCTATTGCGCCAGTCTACCATGGCAGCCAGGGAGGTGGATTTACCAGAGCCTGTGGCACCGACCATCAGTACCAGTCCGCGTTTACTCATGGCGATATCCTTGAATATGCCCGGCAGATTCAAGTCATCGAGTGTAGGAATTTCTGTAGTAATCTGGCGAATCACCATACCGACAGTGCCACGTTGGCGATAGATGTTAACGCGAAACCTGCCCAACCCGGCTATGGCTGCAGAAAGGTTCATTTCCATTGAAGCAGCAAAATCGGCTCTCTGTTTTTCGTTCATCAGAGCGTTGGCAAGCTGATCAATGCTGGCGGGCTTGATAACAACATCATCCAAGCGGTGAATGGTACCATTGATGCGGTAACCCGGAGGTGTGCCAGCCATCAGGTAGAGGTCAGATGCATCACGATCGACCATGACCTTCAATAATTGCTGGACTGAAAGCTCATCTGCCATGGGTTTTCTCCTGTGATTCTTCAAAATGTGATGACTCAATCTATGCCGGGATATTACTGGGCACATTGTGATATCAATAGACATGCTTGCAATTCCGGTTGCCAGTTTGCAGTTTCCTGATAACTGTCAGTTGGGTACATGGGGAGCATAATGGATGATCAGATAATAGACAATCAGCCGGTTAGCCCAATTCTTGTCGGTTTGATGGGATCGGGAAAGAGTAGTATCGGCAGACGACTGGCTGCCTGTCTGAAATTACCGATGATTGATCTTGATGATTATATTGTTAAACAGGCAGGGTGTTCAATTCCGGAGCTTTTTAAGCAGGATGGCGAGGCAGCATTTCGCCGGATGGAAAGCAGAGCTTTGCGTCAGGTTATCGGCAGCCATGCAGTGATTGCCACGGGTGGCGGGGTGGTGATATCTGAAACAAACAGGCAGATTCTTAAACAGCACCCGCCGGTGATATGGTTGAAAGCAAGCCCTGAATTTCTTGCCGGGCGCATTGCGGGCGATAGTAACCGGCCATTGATTGCGGCTGGAGATACGTTAAAAAAACTGCAGGAACTGGCTGCTATTCGCTATCCGCTTTATGAACAGTGTGCTGATTTTATCTTGCCACGCGGCGATATGAAAAAAACTGAAGCATTGCAAGCGATCCTTGATTTTATATCCGCTTTTCAGGAGTGATATTGCGTGTAAGTAATTTTAGCAATTTTCGACCCTTGCGCCATGAAAAAATATACGTCTAAAATGAATGCGCTATTGGCGCTAGTTATCATGGGGTTGTGCGCCCCTGCGAATGCGGCTGAAATACATTGGAACAATTATACAACCTTGCTCAAGGCACATGTATATTCGGGCGAGAAACACGGTATCAGGTTGAATCTGGTAGATTATCCGGCTCTGGCTGCAGATAATAAATGGCCACGCTTGCTGGAACGGCTGGTTGAGTTTGATCTTCGGAATTTGGTATCTCGAGACGATAGGCTCGCATTCTGGATCAACGCATACAATATTCTGGCTATCAAAACGGTTCTGGATTACTGGCCGCTGCAATCGATCAAGGATGCGGGCGGTTTGTTTTCACCCGTGTGGAATAAACCTGTAGCAGTGGTCGCGGGAAAGATGCGTAGCCTGCATGAAATTGAGCACGAGATACTGAGGCCTATGGGGGAGCCGCGCATTCATTTTGCTATTGTCTGTGCCTCGGTAAGTTGCCCTGATTTGAGAATAGAGGCTTATGATGCATCCCGTTTAAATCAGCAACTGGATGCACAGGTCATCGCTTTTCTTTCCCGACCATTCAAAGGACTAACCTTGCAGGGTGGGCGTATGCGGATTTCCAAAATTTTTGACTGGTTTGAAGATGATTTTCAGGCACGAGGTGGCGTGAGGGCTTTTGTTTTGCAATACCGCCCGGATATGCCTTCCGGGGCCAGTCTTGCACATCTGGATTATGACTGGTCGTTGAATGGCCGTCCGGGAACATAAAAAGTATGGTTTTTCTGCAGTGTACGCAGATAGCGCATCGCCCTATACTCCGTCGCCATGACTGAATTTGCCCTGATTTTGCTGTCTTCCGTATTGGTTAATAATTTTGTATTGACCAAGTTCCTTGGCATCTGCCCGTTTTTAGGCACATCCTCTAAAGTAGAGACGGCGATAGGCATGTCTTTTGCTGTTATGTTTGTAATGACGCTGGCTTCAACGGCATCATGGCTGGTGCAGCAATATGTGCTGATTCCACTGAACCTGCTTTATCTGCAAACCATTTTCTTTATTCTGATCATCGCTTCGCTGGTACAGTTTATCGAGATGATGATTCACAAAACCAGCCCGGTGTTATATCAGGGGTTAGGCATCTTTTTGCCGTTGATTACCACCAATTGTGCTGTGCTTGGTGTGGCTATTTTGAATGTACAGCAAGATCAGACCTTTCTGACATCTGCTCTTTACGGTGCCGGCGCGGCGATGGGTTTTGCGTTGGTACTGATTCTGTTCGCCGGCTTGCGTGAACGTATTGAAGTTTCACCTGTGCCGGCAGCTTTCAAGGGCTCACCGCTGGCATTGATTACAGCTGGCATGATGAGTCTCGCCTTTATGGGCTTTTCCGGTCTGGTTAAAGTCTGATTCATGATCGGTTTACTGTATGCTCTGGCCAGCCTGGGCGCATTTGCGCTTGTTGCCGGTTTGGTGCTGGCGATTGCCCAGAGGGTATTCCATATTGAAGGCGATCCGATGGTGGACAAGATCGATGCCGTATTGCCGCAAACCCAGTGCGGCCAGTGTGGATACCCGGGTTGTAAACCGTATGCTACGGCAGTGGCCAGTGGCGTGGCCGAAGTGAATCACTGCGTACCCGGCGGTGAGCGCACCATGCTGCAAATTGCCGATTTGATGGGTATGGAACCAAAGGCGGTGGAAGAAGAGGCTGCAGCTCCCCGATTGGCTTTTGTGCGCGAAGATGAATGTATCGGTTGCACGTTATGCATCAAGGCATGTCCGGTTGATGCCATTATTGGCGCACCCAAACAATACCATACGGTAATTACCGATCATTGTACCGGCTGCGAACTGTGTGTAGAGCCCTGTCCGGTGGATTGCATCGACATGGTAACGAAACCGGAATTGCTTGAGCACTGGTCGTGGCCGTTGCCAGAGACGAAGCGGTCAGAACTTGCCCACGCACGGAGAGGTCAACATGCCGGCCACACTTAGAAATCTGGCTCAGCGGCTTGGTATGATGGCGCACAGCTTTCCCGGGGGTGTGCATCCCGAGCAGCACAAATTGACCGGAGCTCAACCCATTGAAACATGTGATCTGGCACCAGTGCATATCCTGCCGATGAAACAGCATATTGGTTCACCTTGTTCTACGCTGGTGAAAGTAGGGGATCGGGTGCTGCGCGGCCAAAAAATCGCCAAATCAGAAGGTTATGTATCGGTGCCGGTACATGCTCCTACGTCGGGGCTCGTGGTCAAGATCGAAGAACACCCCATTGCGCACCCGTCCGGCATGGGGATGCCATCGATTTTTATTGAGACCGATGGCGATGATATCGTCGATGAAACCCTGCTGCCGATCACTGACTGGTTGAATACCGATCCGGCTCTATTACGCGAGCGGGCTCGCATGTGTGGACTGGCCGGGTTGGGTGGCGCGGTATTTCCCACCTTTATTAAGCTGGTGCGCGATCAACGATTTCCGATTGAAACAGTGATCCTTAATGGCATTGAATGCGAACCCTATCTGACCAGTGATCATCGTCTGATGACAGAATACGCTGAAGATGTTTTGACTGGTATGCGCATGATTAAACATATGGTTGGAGCGACATCGGGGCTGATTGCCATTGAAAATAACAAGCCGGAAGCCGTTATGGCCATGCGCGAAGCTTTAGCGAAAGCGAATGGTTTGAATAATGTTCGCGTGGTTGAACTGGCTACCCGCTACCCCCAGGGTAGCGAAAAACAATTGATATATTCCCTGACCGGGCACGAAGTTCCGGCTGGAAAGCTACCCATGCATGTCGGCGTGATCTGCCAGAATGTGGGTACAACGAAAGCGTTGTTTGATGCCATAGCGCTGGGTAAACCGCTGACCGAACGTGTGGTGACCTTGAGTGGCGATGCTTTGCCCAATCCTGCCAATCTACTTGTACGATTGGGTACGCCCGCTCGCCTGTTGTTTTCGCGGCAGGGTTTGGACGATTTTGATGGTCTGCAAATTGTGCATGGTGGCCCGATGATGGGTGAGCGGCTGAAGGCACCGGATATTCCGGTGGTTAAATCGACCAACGGTTTGCTGGCACTGAGTGCCAGGGCGATGGCGGCGGCACATACGGTGGAGCAACCATGTATCCGCTGTGGCCATTGCAGTGAAGCCTGTCCTGCTTCGCTGGTGCCTAATCTGTTGGCCGATCAGTGCCGTTCCGATCAATTCGACAAAGCGGAAGACTATCAGTTGTTTGATTGCATAGAATGCGGTTGCTGTTCCTATGTGTGCCCGTCGAATATTCCGCTGGTTCATTATTTCCGTTATGGCAAAGGCCAGATTGCACTGAGTCGGCGAGAACAGTCATTTGCTGAGGCTTCACGACAGCGCTCGGAATCACGTGATACCCGTATTGAACATGAAAAGGCAGAGAAGGCTGCACGCCGCTCCCGTGTTCGAAAAACACATACCCCCAAGCCGGATACAGTTGCTGCTGACACAAAATCAGCAGATACGGAGCATGTTGATACGGGCAGTAAGCCTGAGGAGAAAAAGTAATGCCTCTGATTATGCTCAGTTCCCCGCACGCACATGGTGGCGATTCGATTCGGATGATGATGTTCACCGTCATGCTTGCCCTGTTTCCTGCGGCCCTGTTCAGCGTATATCTGTTTGGCTGGTTATCTGTACTGATGATTGTGACCTGTATGCTGACGGCGTTATTTACCGAAGCAGTTTGTTTAAGGCTGATGAAACGGCCATTGGCGGCGCTGCTGGATAATTCTGCGGCCCTGACCGGGTTGTTTCTGGCCCTTACATTGCCTGCTGCCACGCCGTGGTGGATGGCTGTGCTGGGTTCGGTGTTTGCCATTGTGCTGGGAAAACAAATTTATGGCGGTTTGGGCTACAACATTTTTAATCCGGCGCTGTCAGCACGGGTGATTCTGCTGATTTCGTTTCCGCTGAATATGACCACGTGGCTTGTTCCGATGTCGATTCATACGGGTGGAGCGGCATCAGGACTGAACCTGTATGATATTTCCACATGTCTGACCCTGTTTTTTAACGGTGTCGATGCTTTGCCGATGGTTATGCAACAGGGGCTGGATGCCATTTCGATGGCGAGCCCGCTCGGGCATGTCAAAACAGAAGCGACACTGGGCATACCGGTGTCCGAAGCGCTTGCCGGTTATCACTATACTGTACTGGATGCCTTTCTCGGTTTTGAGGCTGGCAGTATTGGCGAAACCAGTGCGCTGGCGCTGTTGATTGGCGGGATTTTTCTGTTGGCGCGTCACAGTATCACCTGGCACATCCCGTTTTCATATCTGGCCACGGTTGCACTGCTGGCAGCGATTTTCAGCAGTGTGGCACCGGAACAATTTACGTCGCCAATGTTCCATCTGTTTGCCGGTGGCCTGATGTTGTGTGCTTTTTTCATGGCCACCGATCCGGTATCGTCACCGGTGACGCCAATCGGGCAAATCATTTTCGGCGTCGGTTGCGGTGTTTTGACCTGGAGCATCCGTTCTTTCGGGGGTTATCCGGAAGGTGCAATGTTTGCTGTGTTGTTGATGAATTGTGCGGTTCCCCTGATTGACCACTACTCTCGTCCGCGCGTGTATGGTCACAAAAAGGACAGCCATAAAAAGGAAGCAAGGGAAAAATCAGAATCATGAAGTTGGACAAAGACCAGATCCGCATGGTGATTGCTTTGTTTGTGGTGGCTGCCATTGCCGCTATCTTGCTTGCTTTGACTGATATTGTTACCCGTGAACCGATTGCTGCAGCGCAGAAAGCAGCTCTTCACAAGGCATTGCAACAGGTGCTTCCACGTCATGCCAATGATCCGCAGGTTGACAAGATTGTGTTGGGTAAGGCTGATGAGGCCGGTATAGATATGTATCCGGCCAGAGATGCGGCAGGCATTGTCCGTGGTATTGCATGGGAAGTGGTGGCTCCAGACGGATATTCGGGCTCGGTACGCATTCTGGTCGGGGTCAAATCGGACGGGCGTGTCTATGCCATTCGTGTGACCCAACATCAGGAAACGCCAGGGCTGGGCGATGGCATCGTCAAAAATGATGGCTGGTTGGGCAGTTTTATTGATCAGAACTTAGGCAGCAAGAAGTGGAAAGTGAAAAAGGATGGTGGTGATTTTGATCAGTTTACCGGTGCGACCATTACGCCGCGCGCCGTGGTCAAGGCTGTGAAGGGTGCACTGGAGTTTTTCAATCAACAGAAAGCAGCTATCTTTGCTCGTCTGAACGAGCAGGTGGATGCTCATCAAAACCAACACAGGAAGGTGAACGGTGGATAAATCAGAAATTTTTGCTGATGGCTTCTGGCATAATAACACGATTTTTGCACAACTGCTCGGCATGTGCCCGCTTCTGGGCGTGACCACATCGGTTGAAAATGGTTTCTGGATGGGGGCCGCCACCCTGCTGGTGCTGCTTGGTTCCAACCTGGTGGTGTCGATGGTGCGCGGCGTCATTCCGAAGAATGTTCGTATCCCTGCCTACATCACTATTATTGCAGCATTTGTTACCGTCGTTGGCATGGCGATGAATGCGTGGATGCATGAGATGTATCTGATTCTCGGCCTGTTCATTCCACTGATTGTGGTCAATTGCGCTATTCTGGGACGAGCTGAAGCCTTCGCCAGCAAGAACAGTGTTCCCGATGCCCTGATGGATGCCCTGGCTGTGGGGCTGGGTTTTACGTTTGCACTGGTGTTGTTGGGGGGTGTGCGCGAACTGTTCGGGCAAGGGGAATTGTTAGGGTTTTCCATATTTGGTGACAGCTATCCGGATGTGCTGATGTTTATCCTGCCGCCGGGCGCATTTATTGCGCTGGGCTTTATTCTTGCCGCCATCAATCTGATCAATCGTGCTGTCGCTCGTCGGGCTGAGGTGGCTGCGCAGCAGGATAAGGCAGGGACCCCATCAACTGTGGAGGCTCAATAATGGACATCTATTTCTGGTTATTTGCCATTTTGGCAGGAATACCGCTTTGGTGGTTTGCATTTTACGCCACCAAGCGCATGCGCATTGGCAAGAATCTGGAACGGGAAGCTCAGGCCAAACGGAATCTTGAACGCTTTGCAATGGAGCAGGCGGCCAAAGAACAGGCGGCCAAAGATTTACCGGAAAAACAGGCGGCAGAAAAACAGCAATCCTTAGAGCATGATGCGATCGAATGTTTCGATCAAACCGGAGCATCCGGCAAACAGGAGTAGAGCGGATGCCGTGTCTGTTTATTCATACCAATGTTGAAATAGCTGATAAGCCCGCTTTTCTGACTCGCTGCTCATCTGAAACGGTAGCAGCTCTTGGCAAGCCCGAATCATATGTCATGGTCAAATTGGCCGATATGCAAGCCATGCTGTTTGCCGGAACGGATGCGCCGCTGGCTTTTGTGGAGATGAAGAGTCTCGGCCTGACTACAACTCAAACGGCCGGTATCTCTTCCGGCCTGTGCGATTTACTGCAACAGGAGCTGGGTATTGATGCAGGCCGCGTCTATATCGAATTTGCAGCTCCTGAACGTGCTATGTTCGGCTGGAATGGCGGGACATTTTAACCCATGGCTGTTCGTGAAATCCTGATTCACCCCGATGATCGTCTGCGTGTAGTCGCTGTTCCGGTCAGCTTTCCCCTGTCCGATGAAGTGAAACAGATCATCCAGGATATGGCTGATAGCATGTATGATGCTCCCGGCGTCGGGCTGGCAGCACCCCAGGTTGGTGTTCCCCTGCAAATTGCTGTCACCGATACGTTGTGGCGCAGTGATGAAGTGCGCCATGACCCGGATAATCCGGGTGGCAGCCGTGATCTGAAGGTGTGGCTTAATCCCGAATTTCTGTGGAAAAGTGACGACATGACAACGTGGGAAGAAGGCTGTTTATCCGTGCCGGAAACCTATGCTGATGTAACCCGCCCGGCAGCTGTTCGCTTACGCTGGTTTGACATGGATGGTGAATCACACGAGCAGGATTTCAGTGATTTTCTGGCCGTTGCATTGCAACATGAATTTGACCATCTGCTCGGCAAATTATTCATCGATTATCTGTCCCCGCTCAAGCGCAACATGATTACCAAAAAAATGAAGAAACTGTATAAAAGTTAAGGAAAGTTTGGCGACCCGTCCATAGATTGCATGGAGGCATTTCCTCTCAGCTGGCGGACATTGAGTATGCCGAATGAGAAAAATGGAGAAAACATGCGCGTAGTGTTTGCCGGAACCCCCGGCTTTTCTGTCCCTTGCCTGTCGGCTCTGATTGAAGTTGATGGTATTGACGTGGTTGGCGTGGTAACACAGCCGGATCGTAAATCAGGGCGTGGTATGAAATTGAATCCATCAGCCGTTAAACAGGCTGCTTTTGATGCCGGGATTGATGTAATTGCGCCTGAAACATTGCGTGATCATGATGAGGCTCTGGCCTGGCTGCAAAGCAAACAGGCTGATTTTCTTGTGGTGGTTGCATTTGGCATGATTTTACCCAAAACGTGGCTGGATGCAGTCAGTATATCCCCGGTAAATGTGCATGCCTCGTTGTTGCCGCGCTGGCGCGGGGCGGCTCCGATTGAGCGCAGTCTTCTGGCTGGCGATGCAGAAACCGGTGTTTGTATCATGCAGATGGAAGAGGGGCTGGATACCGGGGGTATTTATGCTCACCGAAGCTTGCCGATTACAGTAACAACGACCGGCTCTGAACTGTGGTTCGCATTGGCACCAATGGGGGCCGAACTGCTGATTGAAACCCTACCGAAAATCGAGGCGGGACTGATGCCTGAACCACAAGCCGGGAGTGGTGTGACATATGCGCATAAAATTACCAATGAAGAGCGCATCATTGATTGGCGTAAAACGGCTTCCGACATTGATCGCCTGGTGCGCTGTTTTTCACCACGTCCGGGTGTGCGTACCCGATACAATGGTAAATGGCTGAAGCTGATTGCCGGTAAGGCGTTGTCCACCACATGTAACAGGGAGGTCGGTTCAGTGGCTGGTACGAATCAGTATCTGGATGTTGTCTGCGCAGAGGGTTCGATCTATCGTATTACCGAATTACAACCGGAGGGAAAAAAGTCTATGGCTGCTTGTGACTTTTTACGCGGTGCTCAACTGAGCATCGGAGATTCACTCTGCGATTAAATCGACTGCATTCATCCAACAGGAACTGACTATGACTAAGCCACAGACTATATATCTGAAGGACTATCTTGCCCCGACTTTTCTGGTGGATCAGGTATCGCTCACATTTACCCTGCAGCCAACATCCACTGAAGTGATCTCAGTGGTGCGATACCGACGCAACCCGATAGTAGCTTCGGGGGGGCAATTGGAGCTGGATGGTCACGATATGGAGCTGATCTCTGTCCGGCTGGATGGCTGTGAATTGCCTCAGAATGTATTTGTACTGCATGGTAGCGGGTTACGTATTGGTGATGTGCCGGATGTATTTGAGCTGGAGATTACCACCCGCATCAATCCCGAAGCTAATACTGCGTTGGAAGGCCTGTATCGTTCCGGAGGTATGTATTGTACCCAGTGCGAGGCGCAGGGTTTTCGCCGTATCACCTTCTTTCAGGATCGCCCTGATGTGATGGCTCCGTTTTCGGTGCGCATTGTGGCGGATAAACAGATGAATCCGGTGTTATTGTCGAATGGTAATCCGATTGGTCAGGGTGAACTGGCAGACGGCAAACACTGGGTCGAGTGGCATGATCCGTTTGCCAAGCCCTGTTATCTGTTTGCGCTGGTGGCCGGAAATCTATCCTGTGTGGAAGATCAATTCACCACCATGTCCGGACGTGATGTAACACTACGCATTTTTACCGAAGCCCATCATATCGATCACTGCGACCATGCCATGGCTTCGCTCAAACGTGCCATGTGTTGGGATGAACAGCGTTTTGGCCTCGAATACGATCTTGATCTGTTCATGATTGTGGCCGTGGATGATTTCAATATGGGTGCGATGGAGAACAAGGGGTTGAATATCTTCAATTCCCGACTGGTATTCGCCAGCCCGGAAACGGCTACTGATGATGATTACATTGCCATCGAAGCGGTGATCGGGCATGAATATTTTCATAACTGGACGGGTAATCGGGTGACCTGTCGCGACTGGTTTCAGCTTAGTCTGAAAGAGGGTTTAACGGTGTTTCGCGATCAGGAATTTACCGCAGATACCCATTCGCGGGCAGTAAAGCGTATTGAGGATGTGCGGCTGCTGCGAACGCACCAGTTTGCCGAAGATACCGGCCCGATGGCGCATCCGATCCGTCCGACTTCGTATATGGAGATCAATAACTTTTATACCGTGACGGTGTATGAAAAGGGAGCAGAGGTGGTGCGTCTGTACCAGAGCTTGCTGGGTGTGGATGGTTTTCGCTGTGGTATGGATCTCTATTTTCAGCGCCATGACGGGCAGGCTGTCACGACTGAAAATTTCCTTGCTGCCATGGCCGATGCTAATGAGATTGATCTGTCTCGGATGCAACGCTGGTATGATCAGGCAGGTACACCGAAACTGAATGTGAGTATGGATTACGATGTGGAAAGAGGACGCTGCACTTTGCACTGTGTGCAATCCTGTCCGGCGATGCCCGAAAACAGTGATAAACAACCATTGCCGATTCCGTTGTCCTTAGCATTGTTGTTGCCGGATGGATCGGAGCAGCCATTGCAACTGGTTGGTGAGGATGAGCCACAGGGCAATAGTCGAATCTTGATGGTCAGTGAAACCGTGCAATCGTTTACCTTTGTCGGTGTAGCTGAGATGCCGTTACCATCATTACTGCGTGGTTTCTCCGCACCGGTCGAGCTCGACTATCCCTATAGCACTGCGGAAAATGCATTTTTGATGCGCTACGATTCCGATGCATTTAACCGATGGGCGGCTGCTCAACGCCTTGCCATGAATACGTTATTGGGCATGCTGGCCGGTGGTAAAGCGGATGCCGCAGTTGCAGCAGCATTCGGACATTTGCTCTGTGATGATGGTCTTGATGATGCCTTGAAGGCAGAAACACTGATTTTACCATCAGAAGCTGATATGGCTGAAGTCTGTGTGCCCTGTAACCCTGCAACCATTCATGCGGTGCGTGAAGAATTGCGTGCTCTGATTTCATCCAGTTTGTATGCAGATTTTGAGATGTATTACCAACATCTTTCTGTTACGACAGGTTTGGATGATGAGGTCATGCAACAGCGTAAACTGAAAAATATTTGCCTGGCCTATTTGGGAGCAATAAAAGACGAACATGCTGTTCATCTGGTTTATAATCAGTTTACCACAGCAAGGAATATGACGGATCAGTATGCCGCGCTCACAGTACTGACTGATTGTGACTGTCCTGAGCGGGATCTGGCGCTGGCTGCCTTTGAAAAACAGTGGGGCAGTGAATCCAATGTAATGGATAAATGGTTTGCTGTACAGGCAGCCTCATCGCTGCCGGGCACGCTGGAACGTGTTAAATCTCTTTTGCTTCATGTGAAGTTTGATCTGCATAATCCGAATAAGGTTCGCGCATTGATTGGTACCTTTGCCATGCGTAATCCGGCGGCCTTTCATAGTGACGATGGCAGCGGTTATGAATTTGTTGCAGATCAGGTGCTGGCTCTGGATCGGATCAATCCGCAGATTGCCTCGCGTATGGTTCGAGCACTGATGAATTGGAAACGGCTTGAGCCTATCCGCAACAGCTTGAATCGAGCTGCACTGCAACGCATTGCTGATCACGAGGACTTGTCCGGAGATGTCTACGAGATCGTCAGCAAGAGTTTGGTCGTATGACGGGTGTTCAGATGCAGATTTCAGATTTGCCATTTAACCGGACCATCGGCTTGCAGATTGATGGTGATTCAGTTTGGCTAAAGCAGCAGGATCATCTGCTCAATCATGTTGGTAGTCTGCATGCTTCGGTTATCCATGGTCTGGCCGAGGGAGCGAGCGGTCATTTCCTGATTTTAAATCTGTTGCCCTTGTTTCCTGAGTCGCTGGTGCTGGCAAAGCGGGCAACGATTCAATACAAACGACCGGCATCAGGAGATTGTCATGCTTGTGCTGCAGTTAGTGATGTATCTTTGCAGGCTTGTATCGCAACGCTTCGACGGCGAAACAGGACTGTTCTCACCGTACCCGTCAACGTGTATTGCAAGGGACATATCATTGCAACTGCTGAAATCGACTGGTGGCTAAGACTGGGAAAATAAACGTTTTGGAAAAACAGATGATGGGGTCACTCTGATATTCATCGATCGATGTATCACCGATTATTCGATATGTCCGGCATGATTATGCCGCAGACGGCAATAGTAGTCGTGGATGTGATAAGACGATAGCAATGAGAGGAGAGGCTGCCCGAAATCATTGGAGCAATCAGCATTTCCCTGGTCGAGTTAGATATTTCCCTCTTTTGTTTTCGAGTAAAATATACAGTTGTTGCCGCCGTTTCGCTTGGCCAGGTACATGGCGCTATCGGCTTTGCCGAGCAGTGTGTCGTCATCTGTACCATTTTTCGGATACATGCTGATACCGATACTTGCGCCAATCGAGTGTTCATGTTTGTCCAGTTTGATTGGCTCAGAGAGTGTCTGAATTACCTTATCGGCGATGAGTTCTGCATCTTTGTTGCCATGAATATGTGTCAGCAGAATCGTGAATTCATCACCACCCAGGCGTGCCACGGTATCCTCTTCACGTACGCAGGTCAGCAATCGCTCTGCCACCTTTTGCAGTGCCCGATCTCCGGCCTCATGGCCCCTGGTGTCATTGATGATTTTAAACCTGTCCAGATCAATAAACAGTATTGCAAACTGTTGATTTCGCCGTCGCGCCTGAGCCAGGCCCATCTTAAGGCGATCCATAAATACAGCACGATTCGGTAGTCCTGTCAGCGTATCATAGTGTGCCATCTGAAGAAGTTTCTCTTCGATATTGCAGCGCTCGATCGCAATGGCTGCCAGATAAACTGCAGCTTCGAGATTCTTGACTTCCGGCTGTTCAGGTTTTCGCGGTTCGGGATAATATAAGGCAAAGGTTCCGATAACTTCTTTATGACCGTTGCAGATGGGCATGGACCAGCAGGCATAAAGGCCATGTGCTATGGCCAGATCCTTATAATCGGCCCATAGTGGATCAGTCGAAATATCTTCAACAATAACCAGTTCTTTACGATAGGCAGCGGTACCACATGAGCCGGCATTGGGCCCTATTGCAGTACCATGGATGGCTTCATTATAGGCCGCTGGCAGGCTTGGTGCAGATGCGTTGAGAAGATGTTTTCCTTCCTGATCCAGAAGCAGAATAGAGCTTTTTGCACCCGGATTATCCTGCTCAATCATCATGTTTATTGTATTTAATACTTTAGTCAGTGAAGGCTGGGTTGCCATCATCTCCAGGATGGTATTGCGGGAGAGCAAACGATTGGCAATCTTTTTTCTGGCTATAACTTCTCTTTTCTGGGTTTCAATCAGATCAAGGTTCTCAAATCGCAGGCGGAAGGAGTTGATCAATGTCGAGTTCAAATTCCGGCTACTCACCAACAGCGTAAAGGTAAAAAGCAGTAACAGCACTGCCACAATGAGATGGGCTGGAGTATTTTGCAGGACAAGCCAAATACTGACAGGGAGAATGGTTAATACGCAGAACGGGGCATAGGCCATTATCATTGCCGATAGCGATTGCAATCCGCCAATCGCGATACCACCCAAAATTAAAAGCATTAGAATCTGATATTCGAGAGGGTTCTGGGGTATCAGCAGTACGCCGATTGAACCCCAAACGATACCGGCCATGATCGATCCCGCCAGAAAATAGTGATACCATTGTTGCATATCATCCTGGTGCTCTGTCTGCTGTTTTTTGAAGCTGGAATATATAATAAAACGGACAGTGCTCACGATAATGATAGCGACGCTCCAGCCCAAGAGAGAAACATCAGGTGTCTGAACTGACAACGCGACAACCAGAATGAATGCGACAACCAGAGATGCAAGCAGGGCGGCAGGCAATTGCTCATAGAGCAATTTAACAAGTTCGTTGTAAACGCGTCTCTGTACCGACGACATGGCTGCTACTGCCTTTGAAGATAATTTATATTTTTGGGATGAAATATCACGCAATAAAACTCAGTGATGTGCATAAAGTCCCCATCTTTTATCTAAACCCGCACATAATATAGCTTTATTTCATTATCGTCACGAATTCATGTTAAATCCACCTTGTTGGCAAACATCAGTTGGGGGGGCATCAATCGGAGGCAGACGAATTGCTGTTCCCGATACTGATGCAGAGATTTTCAAGAAAATAGTTCGAAAAAAAGGAGGGCTTATGCCCTCCCTTATAGCGGATTCAAATAGCCGTTTATTTTTTCTGTAGGTAAAGGTAAGTAACACCTGCAGCTGCACCTGCGCCTTTGCTACCTTCGAGGACTGGCTGAAGAGAAACGCTCTTGTCACCACCGCCTATCAGAACCTGAGCACCGACACCGACACCGACACTGGCTGATGCACCTGCACCAACATATTTACCGGCCAGTTTATGATTGCCGCGTTTCGTGTCAGCTGCAAGGACTGTGAAAATAAGCTTCCGTGCAGCGTCATACTGTAAATTGATACCGAGGCCAATGCCTGTTTCACCGATATAATATTCAGTGTTGCTTCCATCTGTTGAATTATATTTGCAAGTCACATCGGATGTTGAATGAACAATCAGATTGTAACCGCTTCCCGGTACGATATCACAAGTCAGGACACCTATTTTAGTGCCTGCGGTTGATTCCCCGGCAAATACGGGTGCTGCCATGAACAATGATGCGGTCAATGCTACGCCTATGAGTGCTTTTCTGTTTTTCATGCTGTCCTCCTATATGTTGGTTTCCCGACAGTCTTAACAATGCCTAGGCATTGTAGTGAAGTATTATAAATAAATTATAGCCAATTGTCACTATAGTTTGTGTGGTTTGAATTGATATTATACACCCGGCCTTTACAGCGGATAAGCACTCTGTCCAATCATACGCAAGCGGTTATGATTCAGCCATGCCGGTTATGACACTGAATCATCTCGATAAAGCGTTTGGTCCACAGGTATTGCTGGACAATGTCAGCCTGTCCATTGGTCGTGGTGTGCGTATCGGACTGATTGGCCGCAATGGCGAGGGTAAATCGACGCTGCTGAAAATCATGGCCGGTATAGAGGAGAGCGATGCCGGCGAAGTGACCTTGCGAGGCAATACCCGGGTGGCCTATTTGCCGCAGGCCCCGCATTTTGATGCCGGGCAAAGCGTATTTCATGTGGTCGCTGAAGGTTTGGGCGAGGTTGCCAATACACTGGATGCTTACCACGATGCATTACAACAACTGGATGAGGATAGCTCTGCCCGCCTGCTGAAACAGATTGATGATCTTCAATCAGAGATGGAGCGTCTGGGTGCCTGGCAGTTTCACAATCGCATCGAAACGGCGATTTCAAAGCTGAAACTGGAAGCGAATCGTGATGTTGGTGAACTCTCCGGAGGTTGGCTGCGGCGGGTCGCAGTAGCACGGGCGGTAGTATCCGAGCCGGATGTGTTGTTGCTCGATGAGCCGACCAATCATCTCGATATTGAATCAATTGAGTGGCTGGAAGATTTTGTCGCTGCGTTTTCCGGATCGGTATTATTCATTACCCATGATCGGTATTTCCTCGATGCGGTGGCTGAAGAGATCATCGAGCTGGATCGTGGAAAATTACGGCATTTCCCTTATTCCTATGCCGAATATCTGGAAAAGAAAGCTGAAATGCTGGCTGTTGAAGAGACCCAGTATCGCAAGTTTGACAGGCTTCTGGCTGGAGAAGAGCGCTGGATCAGGCAGGGCATTCCTGCGCGTCGAACACGCAATGAAGGGCGTGTGCGTGGTCTGGAAGAATTACGCAAACAGCGTGCCGGCAGACGTTTGCGCAGCGGAGACGTGGAATTGCGAGTGTCATCCGGTGTCAAACCCGGCAAGATGTTGATAGAGACGATTGAGTTATCACATCATTTTGGCGAGACCGTGATTTGCAAATCCTTCAGTCACAAAATCATGGCCGGTGATCGGGTTGGACTGGTTGGCGCCAATGGCATCGGTAAGACCACGCTGTTGAAAATGCTGCTGGGTGAATTGACGCCGAATGCCGGACGTGTGCGTCATGGTGTTCGTCTGGCACCGGCATTTCTCACCCAGATGAGGGAACTGGATGGCAAGTTAAGGTTGAAAGAAGTGCTGTTGCCACAGGGTGGCAATTATGTGCATATCGGTGGCCATGAACCGCGCCATATTGTGTCATATTTGCAGGATTTTCTGTTCGATAAAGAAAGACTGAATAGCCCGGTTGCGGCTTTGTCCGGCGGTGAACGCGGGCGTTTGATGCTGGCCAGACTGTTGCTGGAGCCAGCCAATTTGCTGGTGCTGGATGAACCGACCAATGATCTGGATATCGGTACGCTGACGGTGTTGGAGCAGGCATTGGCTCGCTATGATGGTACGGTGATTGTGGTGTCGCATGATCGGGCTTTTATGGATCGTGTGGCTTCGCGTGTGCTGGCATTTGAAGGTGATGGTGAAATCATTCCGATCGAAGGTGGATACTCTGATTATCTGGCCTGGAAAACACGCCGGAATGAGGCGCTTGAGTCAGAGCGCCAAGCAGTCAAAATCCAAAAACCGGCAGTTGCAGCAAAGTCCGCAAGGAAACAAACCAAGCTTAGTTATAAGGAACAGCGGGAACTGGAAACCTTGCCTGTAAAAATTGAGGCCATGGAAGAAGAAAAAGCAGTCATAGAAGCCCGTTTCTGTGAGCCTGATTATTTCACTGCGGATGCCGAATCCTATGTAAAAGATCAGCAACGACTGGATGAACTGGAGCAGTCGCTCGAAATTGCCTATGAGCGCTGGCAGGCGTTGGAAGCCATGCAAGAAGCAATGGCTTCCTGATGTGCGTTTGTGGTTGGTAGATTGCGGTGGGTTGATAGCGACTGAGTCGCGTTACGGCTCCCCATTTGAAGAATAACACTGTTTTTACCGCAGAGGACGCAAGGGACGCAGAGGAAAGTCAAAGGCTGTTATGGGATAGATCCCTCAATGGGTGCTTTTCCTCTGCGTACTCCGCGCCCTCTGCGGTAGATGCTTTTGAACCTGCTATTCAAGAGCAGTGGGCGGCTGCATTTGTGCATGGTCTCGGTTAGCTTTCGCATTATGCCAAAGATACTTTTTCATTTCGGTGAACTCTCGCTAAAGGGTAAAAACCGATCGACATTCGAGCGCCGTATGGCGCAAAATATCAAACGTGTTCTGAAGCCTGTATTGAAGCCGGCCGGTTTTCACCGTGAGCATGGCCGCATGACAGCCGATCTGGAATCGATATCGGATGAACTGCTGGATTATCTGGCTCTTATTCCGGGGATTCGCAATTTTTCCGTCGTGCATGAGTGTGAACTGGAACTGGAAGCCATGCAGGAGGCTGCCAAAAAGGCGGTACTGGCTGATTTTGGCGAAGATGTGGCGGGTAAGCCGTTTCGTGTCACCGGCAGGCGAAGCAATAAAGCTTTTCCGATTACTTCGCCTGAAATGAATTTCGAGATTGGCGGTTTTCTGAAAACCCAGTTGAATCTGGCTGTGAACCTCGATCACCCGGAAATCGATGTGCGTGTCGAAGTCGGTGCGAACTCAGCTTATATCTATACGAAGAAAATTGTCGGTATCGGTGGCTTGCCGGTTGGCACATCCGGTCGTGGCGTTGTGCTATTTTCCGGTGGTATCGATTCACCGGTCGCGGCCTATACGATGATGAAGCGCGGTATGGAAGTGGTGCTGGTGCATCTCTACAATAGCACGATCAATCGGGAATTCGTCAAAATCAGGGATCTGGCGCGCCAGTTGTCGCGCTATCAGGGTCGGGTAAAGCTGTACATGATCGATCTGGAAGAATTCCAGCGTCATGCCATTGCCCATGTACCGGCTGAATATCGCATGATTATTTATAAACGACAGATGATTCGTTCAGCGGCACTGATTGCCCGTCAGGAGAAAGCACAGGCACTGGTGACCGGCGATTCACTGGGTCAGGTGGCCAGTCAGACACTGGGCAATATTCATGCTATTTACGATGCGTCTGATCTACCATTGTTGCCGCCGCTGATCGGGGCGGATAAAGAAGAGATTATTGCACTGGGGCGGCGCATCGGCACGTATGAAATTTCCATCGAAGAATATTGCGATATTTGTTCGTTTCTGATTGCCAAACATCCGGAAACCAATGCGCGACGATCCAGAGTTGCGCAACTGGAAACGCTGTTGCCACTCGAAGGTCTGGATTGTCCCACCCGGACGATACTGTTCGATGCTGGTCGCGAACTGGATTGATTGACCCGCAAAATGGATATTCAAAACATCAGCCCGACACCGAAATTCAAACGCATACTGGGTTTGTTGCTGTTCTGGCTATCATGGATGTTGTGGGTGGTGATGTTTGTCGTACCCTTTGTTCTGGACGCCGAAGTGGCAACTCTTGCCATGATTTCCACATCACTGATCGTGGCGGCAGAGATCAGCTTTTTTGTGAGCCTGCTTTTGCTTGGACGCCCCTTTTATCAGGCTATCAAGCAACGTCTGAAGCTCGCCCGGCATAAAACAAGAAATTCAGGCCAAAATCCTTAACGGCGACCTCCGGCCACAAATGGCCCTTCGAGAAAGTTGAAGATGAGGGTAAATAAGTATATTTAGTAAACCGTGACCGTAATTGCCACAAATGGACAGTCGGAACTATTTCTGTAAAAGTTTGAATGATGCTCAGATAGGCAAGGCGTAACTCCTTGTTTTAGCTTTAATATCCAATATCAAGAAAAATATAGGCGTATAAGGGAGAGTAATAGGTGGAAAATCAAGTCATTCTATTACCAAGTTAGGGTTTTAAGCCAAATAACGCTATAGTAGCGTTATATTTTGAGTGAATTTAAAGGCAATTGAAGATCCGAAAATGTATCAAGATTTCTTTACAACTCTTGGGAAGGCAATGTTTTTAACTGCTAATAAAATAGATTAGGCAAGAAGAGGAGGCAAAGGCATGGGAATAGCAATTGAAGAAATTGAAAATGAGATTATACATTTACCTCAAGATCAATTAAGAAAATTTCGCGCTTGGTATGAAGCGTTTGATTCCAACGCTTGGGATGAACAGATTAAACATGATGTCGTTGTAGGTAAGCTTGATGCTTTGGCGAATGTTGCTATTGCTGATCATAAGGCTGGAAGATCAACAAAATTGTGATTCATTTCGCAAGCCCTTCATTCTGGGGTTCCTACAAGGTACTTCCATTGGGAATACAAAATGTTGCTGATAAAAACTTTTCAATTCTTAAAGCAAATCCAAAACACCCGTCATTACACTTCAAGAAAGTTGGAAAGTATTGGTCTGTCAGAGTTGGAATCCATTACCGTGCATTAGCTGTAGAGATTGAAGGTGGTTTGCTTTGGTTTTGGATTGGCAGCCATTCTGAATATGATCGACTCACTAAACCCTAACCAGTCAAATTCAGTCGGACTCGCTTCGCTCGCCGCTGATTTGGGTCGTTATGCAAAAGGAAGAGAGCGGTGCTAAATGTCA
>CAZUVA010000002.1:0-26725 GCA_964622755.1 uncultured Zetaproteobacteria bacterium | reverse complement strand
AAGTAAGCAGGGCTTTATTAATAATATTACCAAGGTTGATATTCGGATCATCAAGCGGGCCGCTGACAGGTACATCCAGTTCGATATTATCATCATGATCGCGCAACATATCCAACGCCATATCGATGGACATCCCTCCCGCCAGACTGATCTTCTTCCCGGCTTGGCCCGCCTGTTTCGAATCTCCCAATTCCAGTTTACGAATCAGCATCTTATTTTTTGCATTAATTTTGTTATTGTTTATGCGGATATCGCTATCCAGATTGAATTGTCCGGTTTTGATCGACCGGCCGAAATCAGCTTCGACATAACCGGACAAGCGTGACAAATTACCATCCTTTAGCACAACATGCATATCGGCACTGAAACTGTCCCCGCCAACCGGATTTATACTTCCTTTGGCAATCAAAGTGCCTGCCTTTCCGATCTGTGCCCGCATATCCAGTTTTCCCGGCCGTTTGCCGGAAGTATCCAGCGGGGTCAGATTAAATCGATTGATCTTCAGCGTGGTTTTGAATGCAGGTAGCACGGATTCATCCCTGAAATCAATCCGGCTTCCTCTGCCCAGTACGGCATGCTCAATGATCACAACCTGCCGAACCCTGTTTTTACCCTGTTTACCTGTCTGTTTCGGAACCGCTGTTGATATGGCTACGCTACCTTTTTGTTTGTCATTTGGCATATCCGGCAACAGCAAACGGCCATTCTTTTGTCTGGTTAAATGTATTTGCATACGTTCAACCTTTAATTGCCCAAGCCGATATAACCCACGTTTGTCGAGTACGGCATCACTGACCTGTAGCGAAGCAATTGAACCCAAAGAGCCTTTGGCATGTGATGGTAATCGAATACCGTCAAACCTGAGCATATCAAATACGACCGAGTCACTGGTTTCCATGACAAACGCTTTCAGCCGGGCATTTTCAAATGCCCCCATCACTTTCCTGCCACCCGAACGGCCCGGAGCAGGCCCGGACAAGCCTGCCTTTTGCATGTGTAAATCAGCAATTTTCAGGCTTTTCCCCGGGCTGATTACCATGCCGCTCAGGCCCGCATCAGCAAGCCGCACGCTCTGATGATGTCCGCCCGGATTATCACTCTGCAACTGATTCAGACCTAAGCTGGCTACGGTAATGGAATGATTCAAATCGGCATCGATTCCACTGACAGTTAGATGTTTCATCTGCAGTTTACCCTGACCATTGAAACCATGATTGATATGAATGGTGTCCATATCCAGTGCCCGGGCCTGAAAATGATCGGTGGCCGGCATGGTAAAAGCACGCAACTGTGCACCTGCCAAACTCAAGGATTGATCCCCGGCACCAAAACCATCGGCCTGAAGCTGTTTCAGGTTTATTTTTTTCAGTGCAAGTTTCGACAATGCGGCCTTACCATCCAGACTGATCTCGATATCGGCCAGTCCCAGACTTGCCAATTTCAACGTGCCCTGCCCCTTCAGCGTATGTTCAATGTGGATTTTATCCATATCCATCGACTGAATGTTGACATGCTCACGTCCCTTGAATTCGATACCATCCAGTCTCATAGCACCGGCAGTAGCAAGAAACTGTTCCTGATTACTGCTGACCGTGAGACCCTGCAGGTTAACCGAAACATGATTGCTCTTAATTGATGCCACGATATCTTCCGCCAGCGCCGAGAAGGCAAGTTCACCGGACACCTTCGCGCCTGTGACATGAATGCTGTAACCAAAACCTGAGAATGCGGTGTCACCAAGCTCGAAGCTGTTGGCCATCATCTGTTCCTGCTGTTCCAGTCCGGAGAGCGAGAAACGCAAGGATTTTACTGGCAACGACAATTCGAACGAACCGCTCTTCACAGTGACATCTACCGTATCCAGCACGAGATCATCAACCACTAGCAGCCAGCGATCACTGTCATCATCTGTACCGTCTCGATCTGCACTGGATTGAGATTGAGCCGCTTCTGAATCGGGGGCATCGGCCACTTCGGGTAGAATCCCCTCTACACGCCATAAGCCATTCTCTTTCAATAAGTTCAGACTGGATTCACTCAACTCAAGAAAACGAATATGTACAACATGATGCCATAACGGCAGCCAGTCGAAGTCGAACTTCAATTGTTTGATATTCAGCCCGTTACCTGACTGCAACCCTTCTACGGCCACTTCCCCACTGAACAGGTTCAGATCAATATTATCAATCCGTGCATCTTTGACACCGTGCTGCTGGAGCCATGCAACTGTTCCTCGCTCAACGGCATAGGGAAGTAGCGACAACATGAATACCATCACTGTGACCAGAACAGCGCCGACAATCATAACGCCTCGCAGCCGGAACCTGCTCACGTTGCCTTCATCTCTCTTCGGTGCATCCCTTTCAGTCATCATAACGAGTTATCCTGCCTTTCCGAACCGCATTGGTCATCAACTTCCCGCCAATCCTGCTGCACAAAAAAACAGGCCAGCGATTAAGCTGGCCTGAATACACAAGAGAGATAAAATCAGGAAGTCTATGCCGTTTGCGGTTGGCCAATACCTTCGGAAGCCGCAGCTTCTTCAGCCTGCAGTTCTTCAATACGATAACTGGTCGGGTCAGCCAGCAACATGGTTACAAGTTTGTGATTCATATCGTGGCCGGTCAGTTCACCTTCAAAAGCGCCGACAATCGGATAACCTGACAACGACAAATCACCGAGAGTATCGAGAATCTTGTGGCGTACACACTCATCTTCATAACGAAGGCCACCTTCATTTACCACGCGGTGAGAATCGAGCACAATGGCATTTTCCAATGAACCACCTAATGCCAGGCCAGCTTTTTGCAAGGCTTCGACTTCATGCAAAAAGCCGAATGTACGGGCACGTGAAATTTCACGTGTATATGCCTGCCGGGAAAAATCTACTGAAACCTTGCGCTGACGTAACAACGGATGGTCATAATCCAGCAAATAGGAAATCTTGAATCCGGCGGCAGGGTAAAGAGCACAGCGTTTATTACCTTCTTCTACTTCCACACGCTTAAGAATACGCAACACTTTTTTAGCCACAGACTGCTCACGAATGCCGGCACATTGAATCAAAAACACGAACGGTGCAGAGGAGCCATCCATAATGGGTACTTCAGCACCGCTCACTTCAATGTTTACATTATCGACACCGAGACCTGCAAGTGCTGAAAGCAAGTGCTCAACAGTTGAAATCTGTGCTTCACCCTTGCCGAGGGTCGTACACAAGCGGGTATCCGTGACATACTCAGCCCTGGCTGGAAACCCAACACCCAGATCAGAACGGAAAAAGGTGATGCCGTGATTCTCTTCCGCCGGATGCAGAATAAGTTCGATTTTACGCCCTGAATGCAATCCGATCCCGCTACAGCGAATCGAATGATCCAGTGTTCTCTGTGCTATCATGAATGCCTCCTTCCAATGGCTGGCAAAGCAAATAATTGGCGCTTCAGATTCAAAGTGGCCAACGTTACAAACGCATTACCTGCTCCGTGATTCATGCAAGCCTGCAACGGGTTTTATTTCGACCTCATTGTCAACAGCGCGGTAGGATGCCACAAAAGACCATAAAAACAAAACGTCATATCTTTCAAATGGCATTCACGTGTCAAATACATGTCTCCATGCTTTTGCCTTTTCCTTAATCCGCTTGCCTCCGCAGGAAGGTCGGCACAGCATATTCATCATCGTTAAAACCGGGCTGATCGAATGACTGGGGCTGCATTTGCTGCTGACCTGCACGGATCGACTGCTTGGTCTGAAAGTCCTGTACCCCTGCAACAACCGGCTTCAGAGTTGGCATACGGGGCGGCACAGAAACAGCTTCACGCTCAATGCTGGCAAGGCTCAGTGCTGCCTCTCCGGAAAGGCCGGTGGCGACAACTGTGACTCGGATACTGTCATCAGCATCCTGATCATAAACCATGCCGCAGATGATGTTGGCATCCTCATCTGCCATATTATGGATAATCGAAACAGCCTCATCGTATTCAGCCAGCGTCATTTCCTCGTTACCGGTCACATTGACCAAAATTCCCTGCGCACCATGAATGTCAATATCTTCAAGCAGCGGTGAAGAAATTGCGCGCTCTGCCGCCTCAATGGCGCGATTGTCACCGGAAGCAAAACCGGAGCCCATCATGGCTACGCCGCGAGTTTCACTCATCACCGCTTTCACATCGGCAAAATCCACATTCATGTAACCGGTATGAGTAATCAGCTCGGCAATACCACGCACAGCCTGCAGCAAAACGTCATCTGCCTTGCGAAAGGCTTCCAGCATACTGGTATTCTTGCCTACCGCACCGATCAATTTCTGGTTCGGAATGGTAATCAATGTATCAACATATTTGCGCAGTTCGGCAATACCTGCATCAGCCTGACGCATGCGCCGCTTGCCTTCAAAACCGAACGGCTTGGTAACCACAGCCACCGTCAGAACGCCCATATCCCTTGCCACTTCAGCAATTACCGGTGCTGCACCCGTACCCGTTCCTCCACCCATGCCGGCAGTAATAAAAACCATATCGGTGCCCTGCATAAATTCGCTCAATCGTTCCTTTTCAGCTTCAGCCGCTTCCCTGCCAATCTGCGGATTGGCACCGGCACCGAGTCCGCGTGTGATATCTGCACCCAACTGCAGTTTGTTATCGGCGTGATTGCGTTCAATCGCCTGCGCATCGGTATTAGCGACAATGAACTCAACACCGCGCAATTTCTGACTGATCATATTATTCAGCGCATTACCGCCACCGCCGCCAACGCCAATCACCTTGATGTGGGCTGACTGTGCTGATGTATCTTCGAATGTAAATAAAGTTGCCATGTTATCCTCCTCGTTTGCTTTGTATGTGTGTTTTCAATGTGTTGTGTGTGTGTGTGTGTTTCTCTCTCTTGTGTTGTTTTTTTACCCTGTATCCCCGAACCAGCTTCGCATGCGTTTCCATACGCGCGAAAACATGTTGTGATCTGTTGATTTGATATGCGTTGAACGCTGCCGATAACGCTGCCCGTACAGAATCAGGCCAACACCGGTGGCATACATGGGGCTGGATACAACATCGGCCAGTCCGCCAACACCCTGCGGTCGACCAAGTCGTACCGGCATATCGAACACCTCTTCGGCCAGCTCAACCATGCCATCCAATAATGAAGATCCCCCGGTCAATACCATGCCGGCAGCAGCCAACTCCTGATAACCCGAGCGTTGTAATTCATCCTTGATCATCTCAAACAGTTCCTCGACCCGAGGCTCGAGAATCTGTGCCATGACCTGCCGTGGCATCGGGCGCGGTGCCCGCCCGCCAACACTGGGAATTTCAATCTGATCTTCAGGAGGAACCAGGCTGGTCATGCAGGCACCGTATTTTCGTTTCAGCTGGTCGGCTTCACGCGCCGAGGTGCGCAATCCAATCACCAGATCGTTGGTCAGATGATCACCACCGATTGGAATCACATGCGTATGCCGAATCGACCCGTTCAGGAAGATTGCCATATCAGTGGTGCCGCCACCTATATCAATAAGCACGACACCGATATCCTTTTCATCCTGCATCAATACCGCCTCACTGGAAGCGACCTGCTCCAGCACCATATCGGTAACGTCCAGATCACAGCGATTGCAGCATTTAACAATATTCTGGGCAGATGACACGGCACCGGTCACCACATGCACTTTCGCTTCCAGCCGGACCCCGGACATGCCGATCGGTTCGCGGATCCCGTCCTGATTATCGATAATATATTCCTGTGGCAGAATATGCAGCACCTTTTGATCGGCAGGAATATTCATCGCCCGCGCCGCATCGATCACCCGGTCTACATCCTCGCGAGCAACTTCATTGTTCTTGGTTGCCACCACACCATGGCTGTTATAACCACGAATATGGGATCCAGCGATGCCCGTAAAGACCGACTGAATATCCACACCGGCCATCAACTCTGCCTCTTCCACAGCCAGCCGGATCGATTCCACCGTGCTCTCGATATTGACCACCACGCCCTTGCGTAAACCGCGAGAGGGGTGCGTACCAAGACCGATAACATCCACTTTTCCATCCGGACCTGCCTCGGCTACGATGCAGGCAATCTTGCTTGTGCCAATATCGAGCCCTACCAGTACCTGATCATGCTTGGCCATCAGATAACCCCTCCATGCCCGGCTGGCCGGATAAACCAGCGGGATGCCAATCGTGCATCCACACGCCAGTAGCGATTACGCCAGCGAGATTGATTTAATAAAGAATTGATACGTTTAATCATGGAACCCTCATTACCCTGGGGAATCAGCCATGTAGCTCCACGGGAGAAATAAATTTGCCAATGTCGGCTACCGGCACGAATTTCACTTAACTCGGATAGCTTTTGCACATCATGCCGGGCCAGTGCAACCATCATCTTCCGGGCAGCCCCCAGTTGTTCTTCGGGTATGCGTAGCAAAGGTAAATCCGGTGATTCGCCTTTCTTTAACAGACGGTAGACATTGCCATGCCTGTCAAACAGGTGCAGGCGACTCTGTCCATCCTGCCACAAGGCAACCGGTACGCGGGCATCTGCCTGAATCCGGAGCTTGTCAGGGAGAATGCGTGTGATATGCACGTCGGCCAGATCCGGAATGCGCTGCAACCACAGTTCGCGCAGAAAATCCGGACGCGTGCTGAGAAAGTCTCTGTTCGGCATCGCCTCTAGCTGTGCTTTAATTGCGGTCTTGAGCGGCGCATCGGCCCTGATCTCCCATGATCCGATACTCCATTTCTGATTGAGCCATATGGCGCTGGTAGCCATCACACTCACGAGCATGCCAAACACCAATATCCGCCCGATCCGTTTCAGGCTTCGGCGACGCGCCTCTTTCTGAACGGCTGGATCAATGCGGTGCTGATTCACCCGGCTCATTGCATACCTCCAGGTTCTGTCCTGGCATGTTCCAACTGCGCCGAGGCCAGAATACGCAAACACAATCCCTTAAAATCAATACCGGCAGCCGCAGCTGCTTTCGGCAGCAGGCTGGTTTCGGTCATACCCGGTATGGTATTGATTTCCAGAATCACCGGTTCGCCGCCGGTCGGCACAATCATGTCTACGCGCGGTGCTCCGCAACATCCGGTCGCCGCCACCGCCTGTTCGGCGCGTTGCATGCAATAACGCAGCGTTTCAGCCGGCAAACGGGCCGGGCAATAATATTCGGTCGCGCCTGCCGTATATTTGGAAGCATAATCATACACGCCGGATTTCGGCGCTACTTCTACCGGCATCAGCGCCTCGCCATTGAGTACCGACACAGCGATTTCTCTGCCTTTGGCCGGCATTTCCGCCATCCAGCCTGTTGTATCTATGAGCGCCAGATCCAGCCATTCAGCCCGTGATTTCAGGTGGTGCAGACCAATACTGGAACCTTCCGCAACCGGTTTCACAAACACCGGATAACGGGCCGGGCCATTGGCCCCGATATCAATACTCACCGGAGTCCGCAGGCGGACATGATTCAACACCTGCTTACTCAGCTGCTTGTCCATGCACAATGCCGATGCTGTCACGCCCGAACCGGTATACGGGATAGCCATGGTCTCCAGCAACCCCTGCACGCAACCATCTTCGCCCAAGGTGCCGTGCAGGACGATAAAGGCGATATCAATATTTGCCTTCTGAATGTGTGCGGCCCAGTCGTTTTTCAAATCAACCGCCACAGCATTCACGCCAGCGCTCTGCAATGCGCTCAGCACAGCAGAGCCCGATTTTAACGAGATGTCGCGCTCTGCCGAGGTTCCCCCCATCAGTACGCCAACGCATCCGAAAGCGCGGATATCGGTGTCACCCATGTCCACCTCCGGTTACAATATATTCCCATTCACCAACCATGCGCACTTCCGTCTCCAGTTCGATACCGCTGTTCTGTTTCACCGCCGCCTGCGTACGTTGAATAAGCGCCACGATATCGGCGCTGCTGGCTTCACCCTCATTGATAATAAAATTGGCATGTTGCTCCGAAATACGCGCACCGCCGATTTGAAAGCCTTTCATGCCGGCAGCTTCAATCAGGCGAGCAGCATGGTCGCCGTCCGGGTTCTTGAACACCGAACCGCAGTTGGGTTTCGCCACCGGTTGCGTGGATGAGCGGCGACTGCGCATGCTGCGCATGCGTTCGCGAATTTCCTCGGGGGAATCCGTTTGCAGCGTGAATGTGGCCGATAACACCAAACTCCCGGTGGGTAACTCGGTATGCCGATAGCCCATGTCCAAATCAGATTTATCCATGTCGATGATGCTTCCGTCGCGCAATACCACGCTGATAGCGCATAACGAATCCGATACCTGCTGGGAAAAACAGCCGGCATTCATGGCCACGCCACCGCCGATATCGCCGGGCACGGTGGCCATAAATTCACAACCTGTCAGGCCTTGATTGGCGCACTGACGTGCAAAACCGCTCATGCGTACGCCTGCTTCAGCGCTCACACTGCAAGCATCGAAGCGCACTTTGTTCAGCTCACTCAAATCGATAACAAAACCATCAAATCCGGTATCCGGCACCAGCATATTACTACCACGTCCGAGCGGCAGGATAACCACGTCGGCAGGGCATACCTGCAAGGCTAAAATCAGCGCAACGCGGTCAGCCGGACGGAAAAACCAGCGCGCCGGGCCGCCAACTGCCAGCGTGGTGTGGGAAGCCATCGACTCATGCTCACGCCATACGCCCTTGTCGTGCAGCGCCTGCGTCCAGTTCGTATGATTCACGGCTGTGTTCATCGCGCCGCCTCGCGCATCTGCCGGGCCAGCGCACCAATAGAGCCAGCTCCCATCAGCAATACGATATGTCCCTCGGCCAGTTCATCTTCGGCGCAAGAGCGCGCTGCATCCAGATTGTCCAGCAAAGACACGCCACGATGACCTCGCACCATCATGCCCTCGGCCATCTGCACGCTGTTGGCACCTTCAATTTCAACCTCGCCGGCAGCATAAACAGGCAACAGGGAAACCTTGTTGGCCGCATCAAATGCCCCCATGAATTCATGCATCAGATCATGGGTACGGCTATAACGGTGCGGTTGAAAAACGACGCTGATGTGTTTATCCGGCCAACAATCGCGTGCAGCAGCCAATGTCGCCATCACCTCTTTCGGATGGTGTCCATAATCATCCACTAACACGCCGGTTCCGATTTTCGTACGCTGAAAACGGCGCTGAATACCTTCAAATGAAGCCAGCGACTGACGAATGGTTTCAATATCAACGCCAAGATCGAGTAGCACGGCAATCGCCGCCAGTGCGTTTTCGGCATTATGCCGACCCGGCATGGGCAAACGAAATGCACCCAACTCGCCCCGTTCGCGACTGGCGGCTGTAAAAACCTGCCCTTCGGCATTGGCCTGCATTTGCAACAAATGCAAATCAGCTTGCGGACTACTTCCGTAGGTGGTGACCGGCTTGTGCAAGCGCTCGCGCAAGGCCGCCACATTCGGATGTTCATGATGCAACACAACTCGACCATAAAATGGCACCAAATCAACGAAGGTATGAAACGCCTCCATCAACGTCTCGAAATCGCCATAATGGTCGAGATGTTCCGGATCAATATTGCTGACTACGGCAATGGTCGGAGAAAGGCGTAGGAAGGAACCGTCCGACTCATCGGCTTCCGCCACCAGCCACGGACTAGCCCCGAGCCGGGCATTGCTGCCGCAGGCAGTCAAACGCCCGCCAATCACATAGGTCGGATCGAGCCCTGCCACTTCCATGCCGTGGGCGATTAACGATGTCATGGTTGTTTTGCCATGACTGCCGGCTACTGCAATACCCTGTTTCATGCGCATCAGTTCAGCCAGCATATCGGCGCGAGGAATCACCGGAATACCGCGTTTGTGTGCCTCGACAATCTCCGGATTGGTATCATCAATGGCCGAGGATACCACCACCACCTGTGCATCACCGAGATTCTCCGCAGCATGGCCAACGACCACATCAATACCCAGACTGCGCAGTTTCGCCACATTCTGACTCTCGGCCACATCACTGCCTTGCACGCTGAATCCCTGGTTATGCAGCAATTCGGCAATACCGCTCATGCCAATTCCGCCAATACCGATGAGGTGGATACGTTGCACACGTGTCTTCATGCGCTTACCCCCGTTTCGACATTCAACCCGGGCATATATTCGGCTAGCACGTTTAATTGTTTTTCCTGCGCCGCATAGGGTGCTGCCGCACAGGCAGCCTGACTCATCTGCTCAAGTTTTCCCTGATTAAACAGGTGGACATCAATCCGGGCAGCCAGCGATTCCGCATCCAGATTCTTTTGATCCAGCACAACTGCAGCATCTGCACAGGCAAGGGTTTCGGCATTGTGGCGCTGGTGATCATCAGCCGCATGCGGCAATGGCACAAACAGTGTCGGCATGCCAACACAGGCTGCTTCACAAACCGTCATCGCCCCGGCACGCGCTACCATCAAATCACCACTGCCGTAAAACCCGGCCATATCTTCACAATACGGCAGAACTTCGGCTCTGATACCCGCCTCGGCATACATTCTGCACACCTGTTGCAACCTCTTTTCATCATTGCCGACAACATGCGTCACAACAAACTGACGGCCCTCACGGGCTAGCAGCTGACAAGCTTTCGGTACCATCCGATTAAGTACCAGGGCCCCCTGTGACCCACCCAGAACCAGTAAATGTGGCGGCAGATGCGCTTGCCAGCGTGCGGATATGATGCTTTCGCGCACCACATTACCTGTCACCACACGGCGTACTCTCCCGGTCAACTTGTCGGAAGCAGCGTCAAAACCCAGCATAATACAACGACTGAACCGTGCCAGCGTTCGATTCACCAGCCCGGGCATGGCATTCTGTTCGTACAGCACCACCGGAATCCGGCTCAATAACGCTGCCGCCACGCCGGAAATGCTTGCATAACCACCCACGCCAACCAGCAAATCAGGGCGATCCGCCTGCTGCCAGGCCTGCCGAATGGTTAGTACTGACTGCGGTAACTCCCACAACAACACACGCAACCGCTGCAATAATCCTGCGCCTTTGACACCGTGCATCGACAGCAATTGCACCTGCTCACCGCGCTCGGGCAAAAGCTTTGCCTCCAATCCGCGTTCAGCACCAATAAAGGATACTTTCAACTGAGGCCAGCGAGTCCGCGCAGCATCAGCCAGCGCCAGTGCAGGCATGACATGGCCGCCGGTACCTCCACCGGCAATGCAGAGTAACGGCACACGACTCAAAACTGATGCTCCATGCCATCATTCACAGGTACTTTTCGTGACACTGATCCGGCTTTTTTGTTTCGTTGACTGCGGGATATGCGTTTTTCAATGTGTTTATTGCCCGGCTGATGACGCTGCACAGAAAGCACAAATCCGATTAAAACACATTCGCCGAGCAAAGCACTACCGCCATAAGATACAAAGGGCAATGGCATGCCCTTGGTCGGCAGCAAGCCCATAGCCGCCCCCAGATTAATCATCAGGGCTGTGCCAATCACAACCACGCAACCGATAATCAACAACCGGGCAAACATATCTCCGGATTTAATTGCCAACCAGATACATCGGCCCAGTAACACGGCAAATACCGTGATCACTGCCAGAATTCCCACCAGCCCCAGCTCTTCACCAATGCTGGCCGAAATGAAGTCGGTAAATACCTCCGGAAGATAAAACAACTTCTGCACGCCCTGCCCAAGACCTGTGCCGAACAGGCCTCCGCTACCAAAAGCAATCATGGACTGAATCAACTGATAATCACTGCCAAGCGGATCATTCCAAGGATCCAGAAAGCTGATCAAACGCTGTACGCGATAGGGTTCGGCAATCATTGCAATCACGGCCACGGGTACAAAAGTTGCCACCATCGCCAACAGGTGCCGGATCGGTACACCGCCGACAAACCACATGGCAAAGCAAACTGCCGAGAGTAGAACCGCACTACCGAAGTCCGGCTGCAACAGCAGCAACACAAGTGCCGCACCCAGAACTACCAGCATCGGGGCAAGACCGCTGGCAAACTGCTGCAGACGTTCAGGAAAAGAGCTTAGATAGTATGCCATGTATATGATCACAGCCGGCTTTAAAAGTTCCACCGGCTGCAAGGTCAGGCCAAACAGTGAAAACCAGCGCTGGGCGCCATTGATTTCCTTGCCTAATCCCGGAATCAACACGGCAATCATCATTACCATCGCAACAGCCAGTACCGGCACTGCGACAGCTCGCCACCAGTTCACATCAATACGTGAAAGAATCCATATCATTACAAGTCCAACCGGGATATAAAACAACCAGTGACGAATAATGCGTAGTGGATCATCATAACGAACCTCGGCCACGCTGACACTGGCGCTATAAACCATCAGCACACTAAAACACATCAGTGCCAACACGCATCCCGTCACAACCGGATCCGGCGGAGCAAGCCGCTTCACAGCCAGCCGGCTCATGAATCCTGCTCCAGGCTGTTCACTGCCATCATGAATGCATTTCCTCGTTCGACATAGTCTTTAAACTGATCCTGACTGGCAGCCGCAGGAGACAGCAGCACCGGCACGGCATGCGTCATTTGCACCGCCTGTTTCACCGCTTGCTCCACTGTTTTAACAAAAGTGGCTTGCACGCCTGCAGCAACCGCCATATCCATAAACGGTTTCACATCCGAACCAATAACAAACATGTGCTCGACATGATCAGCCACGGCATCCTTGAGCATGGAAATATCCAGTCCTTTACGCAGTCCGCCACAAACCCATACAACCTGATGGAACGATTCCAATGCTGCTCTGGCTGCATCCGGATTGGTTGCCTTGGAGTCATTGTACCACTCCCGGCCGGCTACCAGACCAAGCGACTGTAAACGATGCGGCAACCCTCTGAATGAGGTCAGTGATTGCCGAATCACACTGGCAGAAATGCCAAAATCCGCTGCTGCCTGCGCAGCACAGGCCAGATTTAAATGCTGATGTTGCCCTTGCGCTGGTAGTTCATCGGATGACACCGTGTGAAGCACATCAAAATGATGCCAGAATACCTGCCATGAACCGTTGCGCTGCAGGCTCACGCCTGCATCCAACCGCTCGCTTTCCTGCACATCTGTTCCCTTACCGCCTGCATCATCTATACCGAAACGGCGGACATACACGCCGCGTCCGCGTAATTCATCAGCCAGCGCATTCCAGCAGGCGTCTGATGGCAACATCGCCTTGTCACCTTCCCCCTGTCCGGCAAATAGACGCAGCTTGGCCGCCTTGTAGGCGTCCATATCGGCGTGCATATCGGCATGATCCGGTTGTACATTGAGCAATGCCGCCCATTTAGGGCGAACCGGATTGGCGCGTTCGAGTTGAAAGCTGGATAGTTCCAGCACGATACGCTGAGGATCGAGGTGCTGTGCACCGCCATCGCCCAGCAAATCAAGCATGGGCACGCCGATATTACCACCGGCTTCAATTCCCCCGGAAAGAATATCCAGTATCGTGCCAATCAGGGAAACTGTGGTGGTTTTGCCATTGGTGCCGGTAATGGCAATCAAATCGCCATGATATGCCTCACGGAACAGTTCCAGATCACCGAAAACCGGAACTCCGGCCTGCCTCACCTGAACCAGTGCCGGGTGCTGCCAGTTGATGCCGGGACTGACAATCAAACGCGCGTACCCTTTTAGCAATTCTGCATTCAGGCTGCCTGCATGCAGCACGATATCCATATATTCAGGCAAGTTGACTGTAGATTCATCAAATGCCTCACAGGCAATTCCCCGGCGCATCAGAAAAGCCGCCACTGACTGGCCGGTTTTACCCATACCGATAATCGCGGTTGCCATCTTCCGGTTACCCATCAGACCACTCATCGAATCGCTCATCTGATTTTAAGGGTGGAAAGCGCCACCAGCGCCAGCAAGATGGAGATAATCCAGAAACGAACAATCACCTTTGGCTCAGCCCAGCCCTTTAATTCATAATGGTGATGAATCGGCGCCATGCGGAATACCCGCTTGCCGGTCATTTTAAAACTGGCCACCTGCACCATCACCGACACCGCCTCCAGCACAAACAGGCCGCCGGCAATGGCCAGTAAAAACTGCTGGTGTACAGCACAGGCAACAAAACCCAGCGCGCCACCAAGCGCCAGTGCACCCACATCACCCATAAACACCTGAGCCGGATATGTGTTGTACCACAGGAAACCCAGACAACCACCGACCACAGCCCCGCAGAACACAGCCAGTTCACCTGCGCCGGGAACAAAGGGAATCATCAGATAGGCTGAAAATTTGGCGTGACCAGCCAGATAGACAACTACGGCCAACGCACTGGCCACCATAAAGGTCGGTGCAACGGCCAGCCCGTCCAGTCCGTCAGTCAGATTGACTGCATTGGAGGTGCCAACCAGCACAAATAGCACAAAAATCGGGTAAAACCAGCCCATATTCCACTGTGAATTAAAGAAGGGGATATCCACAATGGGATCGGTCATCATCATCAGGCCGGCAGCGGCAATACCGCCGATCAGACATTGCAAAATCAGTTTCCAGCGTCCTGCCAACCCTTTCGGGTCGCGGCGAATAATTTTCAGGTAATCATCCAGCCAACCGACAACGCCATACCCCAGCGTCACCAGCAACGCCAGCCAGACAAAACCACTGGTTAAATCAGCCCATAGCAGGGTGGCAATGGTCAGCGATAAGAGGATCAGCACGCCGCCCATGGTCGGTGTACCCTGTTTGACCAGGTGCGTTTGCGGCCCGTCATTGCGAATGGGCTGCCCCTTGCCCTGATGTGCTTTCAGCCAGCGGATAAACAGCGGCCCCAGCAACCAGCACAACACCAGCGATGTCACCAGCGCATAGACTGTACGGAAAGTGATATACTGAAACAGATTAAAAAAAGAAACCTGATCATGTAACGGATACAGGAGGTTATAGAGCATGTGCCACCCCCCCGGAACAGAGCATTTCCACCACAGCTTCCAGCGCCATTGAACGCGAGGCCTTGACCAGCACCGTATCGCCAACCGCAAATGACACATTGGCCAATGCGGCAAGCGCTTCATCCGTTGTCGCAAACCACCTGGCTCCTGCATGTTTCTCTGCTAGCGACTGCATTTGCATGCCAATCAGATAAACGCGGTTCAGGCCACTAATATCAAGGGCAGCATGGGCGGATTCCGATGCATTGCCCAATTCGGCCATGTCACCCAGAATGGCAACCCTGTTGCCTGACAAGGCACGCAGCGTATCGATAGCCGCCTGCATGGATACCGGATTAGCATTATAGCTATCGTCCAGAACCACCACGCCATTTTTCCCCTCGCAGCGGTGCATGCGCCCGGCCAGTGGCTGCCAACCCGCCAGTGCGTCGACAACATCTGCCAGCGTGCACGGGTATTCACGATCATGCAGGAAACGCAGTATGATGGATGCCGTAAATGCGTAGTTTTCGGCCCAGTGACGCGCCGGTAAATCCAGTGTTACCGAATGCTGCAAGCCTTTGTATGCCAGCGTCAGTTCACAGCCATCCAACCGCCAGCCAACCACTTCCTCGTCCTTAATATCATCAACAGCTATAACCTGTTCAGGTATCGAAATATGATTCGACCGTATCAGATCAGCCACATCCTTACCGAGAGCACACCAGCCGCCATCGCTCAAACTTTCCAGCAATAACGCCTTTTCCCTCACCACGCCGGACAGTCCGCCCAAACCTTCGCTATGGGCTGCAGTGATACCGGTGAGTACCGCAATATCCGGCTGCACCATCGCTGCCAGCCGTACCATTTCACCACATTCGCTAATGCCACATTCGACGACGGCAATATCGGCATCGGCCGGAACATGCATCAGAGTCTGAGGTACACCGATCAGATTATTGAGATTGGCGCGGGTAGCCGCAACCTTGAATCCAATAGCTGCAAAGCCGGTCTCCAGCATCGAACGCAGGCTTGTTTTTCCATACGAACCGCTAATGGCGATGACAGTCGTATCTGACAAATGCATACGCCATGCATGGGCAATATCACCAAGCGCCTGCAAGGTATCCTCCACCTCAAGCTTGCTGTTATCGAGGCCGGACCAGAGAGGTAGCCCCTGATGATCACCAATCAGCGCCAGCGCCCGGTCTGCTACGGCTGCGGCAAACGTATGCCCGTCAAAACTGGGCCCGCGCAGGGCGAGAAATGCCTGATCTGATTCAAAACCACGCGTATCGGTTGCCACACCGGTAATGACTTCCGGAACAACACCGAACCAATGTCCATTGGTGGCGCTTGCCATCTCATTGCCACTCAGCCGCATGCCGACACCCGATCGAGCCCGTGTTTGCGGTGTAAATATTTGTTAGTAATATCAGCATCCAACCATGGCAGGCGTCGACCGCACACTTCCATATATGCCTCATGCCCTTTGCCTGCAATCACCAGCACATCGCCATCCTGTAAACAATCGACTGCTTCCGAAATAGCCTGTTCCCTATCCAGCTGCAGATGAATCTCGGCCCTGTAGGGCTGGTGCATGCCATGCTCGATCTCTGAGGCAATCACTGCCGGCATTTCTCCACGCGGATTATCAGATGTAATCCAGACCACATCGGCCAGATCGGCAGCAATCTCACCCATATGCGGCCTCTTCTCGCGATCGCGCTCACCGCCGCAGCCAAACATGAGAATCAGGCGTTCGCGCGTCAGCTGGCGTGCGGCCTCAAGACAACGTTCCAGCGCTTCCGGCGTATGAGCGTAATCGATATAAACCTGCCCGTAACCGGCCTCCAGTTCCTGCATGCGCCCTGGCGGAGCACTGATATTGTCAAGCAACCCCGGCAGATCGGACAGGGGAGCTTTGACCGAAACCATCAAGGCGAGTGCCGTACAGGCAACATTTTCAGCATGGAAATCACCCAGCGGAATGCCTTCTATGACGATCTCTTGATCACCATGTTTCAAACGAAGCAACCCCGGCAACTCCTGTTCCCAGGCCAGATCAACATCATCCCGATACAATCCGTGCCCGTACCAGTTGCTATGTTCAGGGGTATGCCGGCGAATATCCTCATGGTCGGCATTGGCGACCACATTACCACCTCGTGCAGCTGTTTGTTGTATAAACCCGGCCTTAGCTGCCAGATAGGCAGCATAGCCGCCATGATCCTGCAAATGGTCATGGCCCATATTGGTCCAGATGGCCGTTTTGAAATGCAATCCGGCAATGCGCTGCTGGGCAATGCCATGCGACGATACTTCGCACACGACAGCGTGCACATCGTCCACACAGGCCGCAGCCAGCATGGCGTGCATGGTTAACATGGAGGGGGTGGTATTGCCTATGTCACGAATATCATCCGCACTGCGCATCCAGCCCAGCGTCCCCGTACTCCATACCGGCCCACCCTGATAACGCCCCAATGCTTCACGCAACATCCAGGCGACACTGGTTTTTCCATCGGTACCGGTGATCCCGTATAAATGGCTGCCGGCGCCTTCGCTGTGAAACATGTAGCGCAACAGCTGCCCCGCCTTTTCCATGTTATCCAAATGCAAATGCGGAAGACCGGTATCAACTTCGATTCCCACACTTACAATCGCCACAGCACCTTTCATATGAGCAGATTCGGCATATTCGCCGGCATGGTCACGACTGCGCGGTAAACACATCAGTGCATAGCCGGGTTTGGCAAAACGTGAATCGTCACAAATACCCATGATGCAGATATCTTCATCGGCCAATGCATCACCGGCATCCAGCCGACCGAACCTTTGCCCCAGTTCCCGTAGCGAAAAACCTTGCGGAAATTCGGTGGCATGTGTCTGCCCTGAATTATTCACCCAGCCACACCTCAAACATATCACCATGCTCCAGCCCGCTAATGCCGGCAGGCTTCTGCCGTATAACCCAGCCGGAGCCATGCACATGCAGTCTGAGCCCACGGCTAGCAGCAAAACGCCTGATCTCACGCATCGACATACCATTCACCGATTCTTCCTCTGTTAGCGGGGCAACCTCGGCAATCTCCATGGTTTTCCAGTCTGTTTCATCCTCGATCCGGGCTGAAACGCCGAGATAGGGCAATACGCTTTCCGCGATATGCCGGAAAATCGGCGCAGCCACCTGACCGCCATAAATGCTTTTTTTCGGTTCATCCACAACAACGACAATGGCCAGTTGCGGATTATCCGCCGGCACCAGACCAGCGAATACGGCATTGTATTTGCCTTTACTGTATCCGCCTCTCGAATTGGGTTTTTGCGCCGTCCCGGTCTTTCCCGCAACAGAGTATCCGACCGGAACAGCCTTCCATCCGGTGCCATCCTTACTTGTCGCATACTCCATCATGCGCACCACTTGGCGGGCGATTTTTGCTTTCATAACCCGGGCCGGTGCCTGTTTGCCCAACTGATCAGCGAACAAAACCGGCGCGACATGTTCTCCTTCATTAGCCAATACGGAAAATGCCGCTGCAAGTTGCAACGGCGTGACAGCGATACCCTGCCCGAATGCGATGTTAGCTGTTTCGACTGGCCCCCAACGATCGGGGGGCAGAACAATGCCATGCGACTCTCCACTTAACCCGGTACCGCTTCTGCTACCGAAGCCGGCCCGTGAGAGCGTGTCATAGAGTGCATCCGGGCCAATATCCATAGCCAGCTTGGCCGCACCAATATTACTCGAATGCACCAGTATACCTGTAATATCAAGCCAGCCAGCCTTGTGATCATCATGAATGGTGTAATCGGCAACTCGCATTGAACCATTTTCACAAAACACCCGCGAGTCCGGTTGCCAGCGCCCGGATTCGAGTGCGGCAGCAATGGTAAAAGGCTTCATGGTCGAGCCCGGTTCGAATACATCGGTGATAGCTCTATTGCGCCATTCTCCCGGATGAAAGTGGCGATAATTATTCGGGTTGTAACCCGGCCAGTTGACCATTGCCAGAATCGCGCCGTCTTTTGGACGCATCACGACAACCGAACCGCCTTTGGCATGCTGTTCGCGCACGCCTTCGGCAAGTGCTGCATAAGCAAGGCTCTGAATCGAAGCGTCCAGAGTCAGTGTCATGGCCTTGCCCGCAACAGGCGTGCGAATCCAGCTGCTGTCCGGCAATGAGTGCCCGCGCGCATCGCGTCTGACCTGACGAAGGCCCGGCTTGCCAGTCAGCATTTCGTTCCAGGTACGTTCCACACCTTCAAGGCCATGACCGTCAACTCCCACAAAACCAAGCAGATGACCTGTCTCGGGGCCCAACGGCTGATACCGACGCCACTCCTGTTCCCGACGAACACCCGGAATACTCAGCGCCATCACTTTTTCCGCCACAGATGGCGGTACCTGTCGGGCCAGCCAGACAAAACCTTTACGTTTGCGCAGTTTGCGCTTCAGCTTTGTGGCCGGCAGACCAAGCGCCTTTGCCAGCGTTCCGATGCGCTCGACAGGTACTTCGTCGGCAATCGCCGCGATGGATGGAATCTCGACACTTTCAGCCAGTGAGCGCCCCTGGCTGTCCAGAATCGGACCGCGCGGAGCCATGATGGCATATTCACGATAACGCTGCTTTTCCGCCTTGGCACTCAGTGTGTCTGCCTGCAACCACTGCAGATCAACTGCCCGCACTGCCAGCAACAGCAGTCCCAACACCAACAATCCGGCCAGCGCTTCGATACGACGACGGACAAAAACCTGCTCATTCCGGTTCACAGGTGGATCACCTGCATCGGTTTTGGCGGTGCCATACCCAGTTTGCTGTTGGCATATTGACGCAAACGATCCGGCCGGGTCAGGCTCGCAGTTTCCAGGCGCAACTTGCTTGATTCACGCCGTACTTCCTTTTGCTCCGCTATCATACGTTGCGTACCCAGAGAAAGCTCATAACGCAAATGCGATAACCATATCTGGCCTGCCGCCAACACGGCCACGCAACACGGCAACAGCATCCAGGGTTTAAGCCAGCTGTGCATCAGTGCAGCCCTCCTGAATATCCGGCCAGTTTTTTCGCCTCTTCAGCGGTCAAACGCTGTGCCACTCTCAGCATGGAAGAGCGGCTGCGTGGATTGGCCGCCAATTCCTGATCGTCAGCACGCAATGGCTTCTTCTGAAGCCAGCGCATGGAGGGTTGTTTTCCGCACATACACACCGGCATTTCCGGTGGACAGATGCAGGCATGTACCTGTGCTTCTATCAAATCGCGAATACGGCGATCTTCGCCGGAATGAAAAGAAATAACGGCCAATTTGCCGCCCGGCTGTAAATGCTCCATAGCAGCCCGGATACCTGCATCAATCTGATCCATTTCCCCGTTCACCCAGATGCGTAATGCCTGAAAAGTTCGCGTAGCCGGATGTGTTTTTCCAAAACGGGTCTGTTTAGGCACGGCATGAAAACAGATGTTTTCGAGATCGGCAGTGGAATTCAATTTACCGGCATGGGTGGCTTTCAATATGGCGCTGGCAATGCGACGCGCATAACGCTCATCACCGAAACGGCGTAATACATTAACCAGTTCCCGCTCGGACACATGCTCCAGCATTCGCTCCAGCGGCTGACCGCTTTCCGTATCCATACGCATATCCAACGGCCCGTCCTGCCTGAATGAAAAACCGCGTGTTGCATTGTCCACCTGCGGTGAAGAAACCCCGAGGTCGAAGCCAATGCCGGTCACCTGCTGCCAGCTCTCGCTCTCAAGTCCGGCCCCGAGCCGGGCAAAATCACTGTGCAGCATGGAAAAGCGGCTATCTTCCTGTGCCAGTTGTTTGCCAACCGCAACAGCCTCGGGATCACGATCGAAGGCAAGCAGCCGCCCTTTGTCCGACAGCTTGGCGAGCAAAGCCCTGCTGTGCCCGCCGCGACCGAACGTACAATCAACATAGCGCCCGTCAGGATCTGAGAACATAGCGTCAACAAAAGCATCCCGGAGCACCGGAATATGTTCGGGGTATTGTTTGATGTGTTGTTTATTCGTGGCCACATCACAAGCCCAGCTCAAAATTCTGAGCCAGCAGCAGATCGGCTTCGAGCTGTTTGTCCCAACTGCTCTTGTCCCAGATTTCAAAAATTTCACCGGCGCCGGCAAACTGAATACTGCGGTTCAGCGATGCGTAATCGCGCAGGGCCGGGGAGAGGAGGACCCGGCCCTGGCGATCTGCCAAATATTCCTGCGCCGAACTGATCACAATGCGTTTATAGGCTCGTAGATCCTCACTCGACGGGGTGGCACTGATGCGCTTTTGTAAACGATTCCACTCGCGCCTGGGATAAGCCACCAGACAACGCGAATACGGTGTGCGGGTAATAATCAGCTGGCCTTCAGCATGACAAGTTTTCAACACATCACGGAATGCAGCGGGGATACTTACGCGTCCCTTGTCATCCATATTATTGCTGAACTCACCCTGAAACATTTTCGCCAGCCCTCTCCCGCTTTAGTAGTGTGGTCTACTTACCCACTATTCCCCACTAAATGCCAATAATGTCCCCCAAGCCACCCTTGTCAACCCCACTTTTCAACTATTTTTCCAGGCTGAGACTTTCAGACACACAAAATTTCTATATTTCATCGCTATTATTCTTAGTGGGAGAATGTGGGTAGTGTTCCCGGACAAAGGTAGGTGGTTGATGTTCTGGAAAGAAAAAACTTTGGCAGAAATGTCTGCCGAAGAGTGGGAATCACTCTGCGATGGATGCGGATGTTGTTGCGTATGGAAATTCGAAAACGCAGATACCTCTGAAATCCTCTACACTGACATCCGCTGTAAACTATTTAATGATTCAAGCTGCCGCTGTACTGACTATCATCACAGAAGTACGCTGGTGCCCGATTGTATGGAAATCAGAAAACTGGAAGACAATCAGTTTTCATGGCTGCCGAAAACCTGCGCCTATCGCCTGATACATGAGGGAAAATTATTATTCGACTGGCATCCGCTGATATCCGGAAATCAGGAATCTGTACACAAAGCCGGCATTTCACTGCAGAAGAAAACCGTGTGTGGAGAGAATTTCAGCGAAGAGGATATCGTGCGCCATATTGTTGACCCAGATGTATAAAAATGGACTGTGTCCCTGTGGCAGCGGCAAGATGTATACAGCCTGCTGCGAACCGGCAATTGGAGGCGCCACGGCCTCCAGTGCCGAAGCATTAATGCGCTCCCGTTATTCGGCCTACGTCCTCGGCCACTGGCATTATCTGCATACAAGCTGGCATCCGGATACCCGTCCCTCGAAAGTATCCCCGACCTCCACCGACTGGCTGGGACTGTCGATTATCCATTCCACTGAAGATACCGTCGAATTCATCGCAGGTTTCCGTGAAGATGGGAACATCATGGCTCTGCATGAAACCAGCCACTTTGCCCAAAAAGACGGCCACTGGCGCTATCTGGATGGTAAATGCAACGTATCCGCAGCTGGTCGCAATTTCTCCTGGCCCTGCGGCAGCGGCCTGAAAACCAAGCGTTGCTGTGGCAAGCCTTAAAAGAAACATCAAAGCCTTCTCGTGAAAATAACTGAGTCTTTTTCAACCAGTTGCCGAACAATGGCATTGGCAGAAATCAAAAGCGAGTTATACTGGCGGGCATGCGACTGATCATGCTGGACACTGAAACCACGGGACTATCTCCCGCCCATGGTGATCGCATGGTGGAAATCGGAGCTATTGAAGTCATTAATCGCAAAGTCCTTTCCGGCGACAGCCATGTGTTTCATCATTACATCAATCCGGAACGGGATATCCCGCCTGAAGTCGTACGTATCCACGGCATTAATAACGCCAAGGTGAAAAACAAACCGGCATTCCGGGAAATCGCACAGGATTTTTTGGATTTCATTGCAGGATCCACGCTGGTGATTCATAACGCATCGTTCGATCTGGGCTTTATTATGAATGAACTGCGGCTGAACGGCTTCCGGAATATTCAGGATATCCAGGTGATTGATACACTGGCTTTTGCCCGTAAAAAACATCCGCATCAGAAGAATAGTCTCGATGCCCTGTGCGACCGCTATCAAATCGACCGGGGAATGCGCGAACTGCACGGCGCGCTGCTCGATTCAGAACTGCTGGCCGAGGTCTATCTGGGTATGACCGGCGGACGCCAGTTTTCTCTCGGCATGGATATTCCCAGCCAACCGGCATCCCGCTTTGTGCAACTACCTGAACGTTCACGCGGGCGTGATGAGCAGGCTGAAACAGCTGCAATCATGAAACGCAAGGCGTTACCCATTGCGGATCATGAGCATGAAGCGCATCTTTCCATGATGCAGCGCATTCAGCGGGAGAGCGAGGGAAAAGCGATCTGGCATCATCCGGAACCTGCAGAAGCTTCCTGAAATCCCTTTTGCGGGTGTAGTTCAATGGTAGAACGGCAGCTTCCCAAGCTGCATACGAGGGTTCGATTCCCTTCACCCGCTCCATCTTTTATGACAAACTGCAACACTCAATGAATCATCCCCCCGCCCACACCCTGCAACTGAGTGATGCCAAGACTTCGCTGCATGCCTCTGCCGGTGAAATAATCCTGCTAACCGGTCATGTTGGCAGCGGCAAAACACGCTGGTTGAAACGGCTGGCCGGACTGATTGAAGCGCCAACCGGCATGACTGTGACACTGGATGGTATCGTCGTAAAAAAAACGAAACAGCCAATTCGCATGCTGTTTGATCGCTGGCCACCCGTATGGCTCGGGCAGACTGTTGCCGAAGAACTGTTGTTTGGCCTCGGAAAACAGCCGGAACAACAAGACCTTGAACAGATATTGTCGGAATGGGGACTGTCCGAACTGGCGCTGGCATCAGGTCTGGAGACATTGAACAGGATTCAGTCGCTACGCCTGTCACTTGCCGCCATGAGTCTGGCCAGTCCGGCCATTGCACTGTTGGACAACCCGACCTCTGCTCTGGCTGAAGAGGATGCCATCACCCTGTCTGAAGAAATTGCCCGCCGGGCAAAACAATCCGACACAATCATAGTCGTCGCTTGCAATCGCTGGCATGATTGGCACTCCAGTGCATCGCAGATATGGCGCGTAAACAGCCCTGATGCATTGCCACAGCCGAGGGGATAGGCCAACATGACAGAGATGGTTCAATTTTCATTTGCGTTGAGTCCACGCATGCGTGCATTCATTGAACTGCGCGATGCCCTTGCCTGTCTGGAAACGGCCCGCGACAATCAACACGGCACCAGCTGGCTGCATGCCGCCTGCGATTTGCGCGCATCCCTGCTCGGCGATCAGGGGCGCAAAGGTGCTGTGCCGGAAGTCATCGCGCTGCTTTCCGATGTGAAGTTATACCTGCATAATCTGAGTGCTGATGTGCCGCATTATAGTGAAGGAATTCAACAGGCATGCGATAATATCGACCTGCATATCAAACAACTGCAACCGGGCATGGCTGAAGCATGTGATTTTCTGGCTGACGATGCGATGATCAACGCTTATCTGAACACACAGAAAAAACATGACTGGCTCGCTCACAAGCTTTGCATGCAGCAAAGTATCGAGACCATCTGGAGCAAATCCGATGTGCGCACCCTGCCTTTGCATCAATCGCTTTCACCATTGTGCAATGCCATCCATACACTCAATAGTATGCTCAATGATTTTGTCGGCTGGAAAGAATGCGTTGCCAGCGGAGGCGTGGGCCAGATTTCTCCCGAACGTGGGAAATCTTTCGGCCTTCTGGTTATCAGCCTGCCTGCCGAGGCCGTCGCTGACGGGATCGTACCGGATATTTCCGGCAACAGACTGATCATTCGCCTGCGTTTTCAACGATGGCTTCCCGGCCAGCCGCCTGCCGATTATATCGAAGACATCCCCTATGCCATGATGCTTGTCCCAATCGGCTGTTGATGAATCATACAACAATATTTCGCTGCCCAACCTGCAAAAAACCGGTGCCCAGAACAAACGAAGACTTCCCCTTCTGCAGTGAGCGTTGCCGCACAACCGACCTGGGTCGCTGGGCTGCCGGTGATTATCGCATTGCCGGTGAAGCGACTCACATCGACAACGATACCGACAGCGAATACTAAACATACACTTCTCCCCTGCGATTCCAAAAAATTATGCGCCTGATTCTTGCTTCCACATCCCCATACAAAAAAGAACTTCTGAGCAGGTTGCGCTTGCCTTTCGAGCAGGTCAGCCCCGACTTTGAAGAAGGACAACCGGGGAGCATGGCCCCGGAACAGCTGGTCAGGTTCAACACCCTTGGCAAGGCCGGAAACATTCTTGCCCGATACCCGGATGCAACGGTGATCGCATCCGATCAGCTGGCTGTATGCGACGAGCTGGTATTGGGAAAACCGGGCAATATTGAAAAAGCCTGTGAACAGCTGCATCTGCTATCAGGACGTACTGTCAACTTTCTGACCGGCCTTGCGCTCATATCGGCTCGGACTGAGCATATTGAAATTATCCCGTTTCAAGTCTGTTTCAGGGCATTGAACGATGCCGAAATCCGCACCTATGTGGAAACCGAACAACCACTGGATTGTGCCGGCAGTTTTAAATCAGAAGGGCTGGGTATCAGCCTGTTCGAGAAAATGCACGGCGATGATCCCACCGCCCTGATCGGCCTGCCACTGATTCGATTAAGCCAGTGGCTGGAACCGCTGAAATTTGTCGGAAAAAATTCCACCTAGTCCGGATCGAGATATTTTACCCTGGGCGATTAAACCTGTCCTGCGGCACAATCCGGGGACATAATCATAACTCAATATTACCTCACCATAAAACGACCCAAAGCCTTTCCCCTACTCATAATGCGTCCACATTCGAATAATTTTCACAACCTTTTCATTATCATAAATCTGATAGACGATGCGATGCTGAATATTGATTCGCCTTGAGTATGTACCGACCAAGTCTCCCACCAGCTTTTCATAAGTCGGAGGATTACTGTATGGATCCTGTGCTAAAATTGCCAAAAGATCAGACGCTTTCTTTTTTAATCCGGATTGAGCCAGCTTTCTGGCATCTTTTTGCGCTTTCTTGGTGTAAATGAGCTTCCACTTCACCAATCCAACTCACTGGAGCATGCAGATGGATCAGTATCCATACCCTCACGAATAGACTCACGCATACCGGGAATGGAAAGCAGGTATAATGTTTCGTTGATGGATGACCAATCATCCTCAGCCAGCATCACGACATTATTGCGCTTGCCTGTGATCACAATCGGCTCATGGGAAGTGGCGGTGCTATCAATTAATTTATATAAGTTGGATCGTGCTTCTGTGGCTTTGACAATCTGCATGATTTGCCTCCAAAGGAAAAAAGCGTACGGAATAACGTCACAGAGTCAAGAGAAATACTTTTTATTCCAACAAAAAAACACCCACTGGAGATTTCTCTCAACAGTGGGCGTTTGTAGTAAATCCCTGGCATCGACCTACTCTCCCGTAGCGAACGCTACAGTACCATCGGCGCAAAATTCAGCAGGAGCAAGTGGCGGCGCTCCCGCTACGCGATAGAGACATTTAGGATTGGACGAGCTTCAGCTCGCCCGCAGGCTGAAGTGAAGGGCAGGAGCCCTGAATCAAAAGAGCTTAGCTCCTGAGTTCGGGATGGAGTTAATTCAACATTCAAGACCCGACCCCAAATCCTGTTAAGCCGTAAATGCGCGAAACAAGTCCCGACCCCTTTGCTCGACCCCTTTGCTCGCGACCCCTTTGCTCGCTCCTTTACTGAATCAAACGAGGGGTGAGTGAATGAAGGCTTGGTTTTTCTCCGCGATAGCGGCTTCGTTCAACA
>CAZUVA010000001.1:0-29865 GCA_964622755.1 uncultured Zetaproteobacteria bacterium | reverse complement strand
TGGCCCACCGGGTATCCGGGTTTCGTTATAAAATGTATGTGTCATAAATCACCTAAAATGTTAACGGCGTAACAATTACGCATCGGGCAGATAAAGTCACCCACCACAGTGATTTCTCTTTCATATTGGTGGCCATGTTCAGCGACTTCGATCAAAAACACGCAGAAAAAAGGGGCTCAACTAAGGAGCCCCTTTTTAATGATGCTGTTTTTTTTAACAAACAGCCATTTTACTGTGTAGCAGCATCGGTTGCTCCGGTAGCGGTTTCAGCAGCGGCATTGGCTGGCGCTAACAAAAAGATGTCAATTCGACGGTTTTTTGTGCGACCTTCCATGGTTTCATTATTGGCAATTGGTCGTTCTTCACCATGGCCGACCGCCTGAATTGGCTGCGAGTGATCGCCCATGCGCTGTTTTAAATACTCTTCAACGGCTAAGGCACGACGTTCGGAAAGTGTTTGATTGTATTCATTCGCGCCCATGAAATCAGTATGTCCTTCTACTCGAATATGGCGTTTGGGGAATATTTCGATGGATTTAAGTGCGTTGTCCAGAAGAGAATAGGTGGTTGGAGGAATCACTGCGCTTCCACTTCGGAAATTAAGTTTTTTCATGCGTAGGATCACATCCGCATCCGGTGTCAATAGGATTTCTACCGCCTCTGGATTAAATAATTTAGTTAGACGTTTGATCTTGGCTTCAGCTTCACGTTTCAATTGTAATTTTCTTCGAATCTCAGCCATATCGGAAAGTTCGCCTTCGTATTTAGCCAGTTTTTGGCTTAAGTCGGTCACCTGTTCATCGGCATTGGTCAAACGTGCTTCATAGTTTCCCTGCATATCCTCAATACCTTGTTTGAGCAGGGTAAATTGCTCTTCAGGGAGCTGAGATCGATTGAATTGAAGTTCAAGTAGTTCTCCGAGCATGGCGAGGCGGGTATCTTCAGCACCTACCCACGTTTCTATACTATTCGGTTTTCTCCTGATTTTGGAACCAAGCTTGGAAATGCGTTTAGCACGCCTTGCTGCGACCTGTCCCTGTTGGGAAAGAGCATAAGCTTGAGTTTGCGCATCGGGATTGTTCTTGATCAGTTTTTCAATTTTAGCTTGCATTGCAATAGCCAGCTTCAGTGATTTAGGCGCATAATCACGAGCCTTGAGTTTTCGTGCACCAGCTATGGTTTTTGAGACGGGGTGCACAAACTGTTCACGGGCTGCGACGATCTGTCCGGCATGAATAGTATTTCTGGCATGTTTAGCTTCAATATGTGCCTTGGCCTTGTTTCCTTCTTCTGCCAATTTCACGACCTTGGCAAATTCCTTTTCAGATCGTTCTGCCAAGTCTTTGCGCACATATTCCGCACCAGCAAGCTGCAATCGATCGCGAGATTCAACGAGTCCGGAAAATTGTTCACTGAAGTTTTGTGAGGTGATCGATGCTTGCTGAGCCTGTATCATCATCTTATTTAGTAACTGCACGATTTTGTCGGCATCACCGTTAGAAGAAAGTAATTCTTTGGCCTTTATCATATTTTTCATGGCCGACTGATAGTGTTCAGGGGCAAATTCAGCGGCACGCAGCTGTTCGGCTTCAGTCAGTGCAGCTTGATATTTATCAATTGAGGAAGCTTGTGCCTGTAGACTAAAAGTCAAAGGTATTATGGTTATCAAAAAAAATCGGATTAACAAAGGAACTCCTTTTAATTCAAATATTGCTTATTTATTTCAGAATGATCATTCCCATGTCTGAAATTATTGTGAGGTCAACAGAATCAATATTAGGAGATGCTTGAATATGATGTGAGTCACTATCTTAGACGATAGTCCAACCAACCTCGGTTCTTGACCTCAAATTGACTAGTGTTGTTTGAATGGTTTGGCTAGTCTCAGACAAATGTGTGAAAAGATCAGGAGTTTATTAATTCTCGGTTGTGGTTATGTCGGTGAGAAGCTGGCACAGGCTTGCCTGGCTGATGGTATGCGGGTGGTTGGAACAACGCGTAGCAAAAATAGAGGGGACGAACTTAGAAAAACAGGCATTGAAGGAATGTTTGCAGCATCGCCAAAAGAGTTGCCGGATGAACTATTGGCATCTATTGATATTGTCCTGGATTCAATTCCACTCACACGTGACAAACAGGGCATGCATGCTTCGCAGGCATTATGGTTACCTGAACTGGCTCCGAAATTATCGGCTGTTCGTTGGGCCGGGTATCTTTCCACTACCGGTGTTTATGGCGATGCAAAAGGGGGATGGGTAGATGAATCATATCCATGCGAGCCTTCGAGTGCACGCGGTTCGGAACGGTTAAAAGCGGAACAGTCCTGGCTGCAATCAGGCTTGCCTGCGGAAGTGTTTCGACTGGCGGGTATCTACGGGCCGGAGCGCAATATACTCGGGAAGTTGAGAGCCGGTGGTTATCAAACCGTGCAGTGGCAATTGCCGCATTATTCCAGTCGTATCCACGTCGATGATATTGTGGCAGCCCTGATGGCTGCGATGCAAAGGCCACAGGCCGGGCGTATTGTGAATCTGGCCGACGATCTGCCGTTGCCGCATGCTGATTATGTCACGGAACTGGCGCAGTTGATCGGTGCGCCGACTCCGGACATATTATCTGAAACAGAAGGGGAGGAGCTTCTGCCTGCGGTGGCACTGAACTTTTTCCGGGATAATAAACGGGTATCCAACCGGTTATTGCATCAGGAACTATTGCCGGAGTTGAAATATCCTGATTTCAGGGCGGGTTTGCCAAGTCTGGTTGAATGAACGGATACTCTGATTTTTTCAGAGTAGAGACCTCTGCACCATGCTCCTTTTGGGTTACATCTGCGTTGAAAAAAAAGCCATAAAATCCTCATTTACAGCAAGCAAACTGCGGTTCCATAGATTTTTTCGCCTTGATTCGCTCCAAAATGAACGATGGTGCAGAGGTCTCGAGTATCCCTATACTTTTTTCAGGGCCGGGGTCAGGCGCACGCGTTGGATCCAGTCGCCACGCACACTTAAAACTTCCACATTGATATCACCGATAGACAGGCAGAGGCGTCCTTCAGGGATATCACCCAGAATATGCACGATCAGGCCACCGATGGTGGTGGCGCTTTCTTCCGGCAGTTCGGCATCCATTTCCTGATTGATATCATGCAGCGCAACGGTGGCGGCGGTAACCAGAGAACCATCGGGTTGCGGCCACATTTCGAGTTGAGGTGGAATATCTGACTCATCGCGGATTTCCCCGACAATTTCTTCGATAATATCTTCCAGGGTGATCAGGCCTTCAATGTCGCCGAATTCATCCACGATGATAGCCATATGTTGATGATTGGCTTGAAAATCGAACAATTGCGCCAGTGCATTCTTTGTGGTCGGAATATATGGCGGACTTTTCCAGATCATGGCATCACATAAACGGGCAGAAGGCGTTTTAAGTTTAAGCAAGTCCCTAAGGTGGACTATACCAATCAGATTGTCCGTTTTACCCAGAAATACCGGATGGCGCGAGTGAGGTTCCGTAGAGGCCTGTTTCAGGCATTCGGCAACGCTTCGCGAGCCATCCAGCATATGCATCTGTTTACGCGGTGTCATGACTGCTTTTACGGCGACTTCATGCAGGGATAAACTGCTGTTGAGCATTTGTTCTCTGGCCTGATCCAGCACGCCGGTTTCAGCGCTGATATCAATCATACTGGCCAATTCCTTATGAGTAAGCGGTGTTTCGGTCAGTTCGGGTACACGCAACAGGCGCTTGAGCAGTGTGATGATGCTCATCAGCAAGGTGACGAGTGGCGCCAGCAGGGTCTGGATACTGTGCAGGGGTCCGGCCACCCTGCAGGCGATGTTTTCGGCATGCGCTACGGCAATGGTTTTGGGTAGAATTTCGGCGAAAATAAGCACCACGGCAGTCATGGCGATAGTGGCATAGATAATTCCGGCTTGGCCGAAATGTTCGACAAACAGCGCTGTGGCCAGTGCGGACGCAAAAATATTAACGAAATTGTTACCCAGCAGAATAGTCGAGAGCATGCGCTCCGGTTGCTCCAGCATGGCTTCGGCTTTTTTTGAACCCTTGTTGCCCTGCTCGCTGCGAACACGCAAACCTGCCCGGCGGGCTCGGGTCAGGGCTGTTTCAGAGCCGGAAAAGAATGCCGAAAGAAGCAGTAGGAAAAATAGTGTTCCTATGGCAAACGAGAAGGGGAACCCGTCAATATTCATGCGTAAGATGGTTTTTCATGTGAATATTCAGTTTTAGTTTAACAGGGAATGAATCAGTTTGACGCCGAAATAGGCCAGTATCAGCAGCCCGTAAGCGGCCAATACCGTGCGACTGGCGATGCGGGTGGTCCAGCTGGCACGGCGGCGTTTAATCTGCAACAGAATCAGCACACCGAAAGAAAACAGTGCCAGCAATACTTTATGATTCAACAGGGCAAAATGCTGGTATTCAACCCATTGCCAGACCAGTCCGGTTAAAATGCTGATGCCGATCATGATTGTCGCTATTTTGACCTGGGCAAACATATGCCGTTCAATATCCACCAGTGCTGGCAGGGTTTGAACAAGCATGGATAAGCGTTTTTTCTTCAGTGCCCGATCCAGCATGATTTGCATGGCGGCATGAATCGCAGCTAGTGTGAGGATGGCATAGGCAAGCATTGATATCAGCAGATGGCTGGTCTCAAGCAGGGAGGATGTATGCACCCAATTGGGCGTGTGTGCTTCCGGCAGCAATGGGATGAGAAATAACGGGATGGCTATGGCCGGGAGCAGAAACAGCCCCAGCCCCTGAATGCCATGGCGTAAAATACCAATGCTGTAAATGAGTTGTACGAGCAGGATCATGATCGCTGTGCTGGTTGCCAGTGTGAAATTGATACCATCGGCAGTCATGGAGTCGAGCAGATGAATGGCCCAGATATTGAGTGTGATCGCAATCGCCAGGGTTCCGGCAATGCTATTGGTCGGGTTTTGGACGCTGTTGCCTTGCAGGGCGCTGCGCCAGATGATGATGGCACACAGCAATGTCAGCAGACCGGAGATAATAAACAGAATCATTGAGGTCATATTTCAGCTTTTCCTTGCCAGAGCATGCATGTATGGAGTGAGGTAGGTTGTTAACATGATGGCTGGATTATTTCCGATGTGATGTCCGAGTGCAATGGCCGGCCATGACCTCTCTCTCGGGGTTGCTTGCTGATGTGCGTTATCATATTCATGCGAACCATCAAAATGGCAGGCGTAAAGCAGTGCAAAGAAAACGTATGAGCGGAGTGCCGACAGTAAAATAATCACAGACGATATCGCTGAAATCCTGCTGTTCAACGAGTGCCGGAACCAGATTGCCAATACCGATAAAATCTTTGCGTTTGAGGTCATTAAGCAGCGGGTGGGCTTTGTCGAAACCACGCGGTGCGGTTTTCAGGCTGTTGCCGGACAGGGAAAACCAGCGATTGAACTGTTCGTCATCACGTGTTTCCAACCAGCAGTGTGGTTTTTCTACTATGGCCTTTCGAATCGCCGCAAGCGTACCCGTCGGCGGATGCCAGATACCGACACCGACAAAGCATTCCGCTGCACTGATATGCACATAATAGCCCGGAGCATGGACATCTTTGCCTGCTTCATGACGAAACTGGATACCGACATTGGTTTTATACGGTGTTTTATCTCTGGAGAAGCGGGTATCGCGGTATACCCGCATCAGTGAACCGCCTGTTTTTCTATTGTCTGCGAGAAAGCGGGGTGCAAACCCGGGCAATTGTTCTCCTACTGCTTCAATAAATGCCAGCGCCGGTGCCCTTACTTCATTGTCGTAATGCTGTTTATGATCGGAAAACCAGCCTCTATTGTTATTGGCGGCCAGCTCTTCAAGAAAGGCAAATGTTGCTGATGAGAAATGTGAATGAGGCGCTAGCATTTTCCGAAATTAGCGGCATTTGCATCGACCCATTCTTTTGCCGCTTGTTCAAATGTCAGATGCCGCCCTTTTGCAGCAAGCTGTTGCCGGTACTGCATGATATGACAGACTTGTTCGACCATGCGTACGCGAAATTGGGTTTGCTCATCAAGAAACATTACGCCAATCTCAAAATAGTTGTCATGGTCGAGTCTGCGCCGCCAACGTACAACACAGGATGCTTCGAATGGGGGATTTACATGCGGAATCCGGATTTTCAGCACTTTCCCCTCTTCCAGAAACACATTGCTTTTGAATGCAAGGCCGCCACTACTAATATCACTCATTGGCATGTGGGAAACTTGTTGTTGCGGGAACACCTGAATCGGTGCTGCGGACGGGTGACGAAAAAAGATTCTGCGTTCATCCATCATGATTGACCTCCGAGATAGGTTGGCTCCAGACCCATCTGGCGATAAGTACGGAAACGTTCGCGGGCAGCCTGTTTCAGGGATTCATCCCAGCCGTCGACAAAATCCACGATATGTGAAAATCCGGATACATCCGGCGGGATTTCCATACCACCGTTGATGAGCACTTCAGGCTTATTATCGCGCAGGATAACGGTGGATAGCAGGATCGGGTGATCGCTGTTTTTGCTCACATCGGCTGCAGCCACGCCATGGGCGAGAAAAGATTCGGGGTGAATCGTCCACAACCGTTCATCAAGCTGGGCAGCAAAGCCTGCGTCGGGACAAAGAATCAGTGCATGCGGGGTTAAGCGTCCACGCCTGAGTAGCAGACGGGCGATACCCTCCACGCGGTCAGGTCGTTCCAGTAGTTCAAAGTGAACCTGTATTTCATGCTCGTCGGCCAAGTTACTTCTTCTCCTGTTGTCCATTCCCAAGCTTTTCTTTCCAGACCTGCATAAGAATAAATAGCGATACCACCGGCATAATGAGCGTCAATGCACCGGCTGTCGATGGTTGCACATGATAACCCAGTCCCAGTACAGCGGCTTCTACTGCTACAATAAAGCCCGGTATTTTCCATGACCACTGGGAGCTCTCCCATGTTTCAATCGGCCATGCTGATGACCATCGCCAAAATATCCACATTGTAAGCATACCGATCACCAACCCCGCAATAACATCGACAGGAAAATGCACACCGCCATAAATGCGTCCGACAGCGGCCAGGACAAACAGGGAACCAACACTCCAACTGCGCCAGTTGCTACGCGACCAGATCAGGAAAGCCAGCAATACCATCACACCATCAGACGTGGCATGCCCGGATGGAAAACTGTGCGAGCTCAAGCTATGCCCCAGCACATGCACATGATCGAGCACGGCGGGCGGACGCGGCATATCAAACAGGCGTTTCAGTATTTGCGCAATGAGCCCGGAAACAAGATAGGCCAGCAAAGCGGCGATACCGGGGCGTAGACGAAACAACATCAGCAGCGAACACAGCAGGGCAATCACCAGCCCGTCACCGAGGCCGCTGACGGTACCGAAAAATAAATCGCCCAGAGGGAAATGGGCATTATTGATCAAACGGAACAGCGTATGAGGGGCGGCATCAGCTTGCATCATCGCTACACTACGCAGCTATTTGTCCTGTATCCACATCTTGTTGCTGACCACAAATCGTTGCATTTTGCACAGGAGTGCGCAGTGTGCGCGCCTCCTGAAGGGGGATTCAACTTCTCCTTCGTCTGCCCGGCCAGTCACTGATGTCCGGCGATTCGGAAAATTAAATCAGTACCCAGCATATTCAGTGAGCCTTTGTGTGAACAAGGCCATGTCCGGGTACAATGGAAAAAAATCATCATGAAATTTAATCAACTCGGCCTTTCAGCCGAACTCCTTCGTGCTGTCAACGATCAGGGTTATACGACCCCGACACCGGTACAGGAAAAATCAATTCCGGTCGTGCTTGAAGGGCACGATATTTTGGCCGGCGCACAGACCGGTACTGGCAAGACCGCCGGTTTTACGTTGCCGATGCTGCAACTGATGCAAAAAGAACACGCTGAGCGACATCGGTTCCGCCCGGTGCGGGCACTGGTGTTGACGCCTACACGCGAGTTGGCTGCACAGGTGGCCGAAAGCATTGCCACATACGGCAAATATCTGCCGCTACGTTCGACTGTGGTATTCGGCGGTGTCGGCATTAATCCGCAAATCGAGAAGTTGCGGCGCGGCGTGGATATTCTGGTGGCCACACCGGGCCGTTTATTGGACTTGGCCAATCAGCGCAAAGTTGACCTGTCCAAGGTCGAGTTTTTCGTACTGGATGAGGCGGATCGTATGCTCGATATGGGTTTTATTCACGATATCCGGCGTGTGCTGAAACTATTGCCTAATCAGCGCCAGAATTTACTGTTTTCGGCCACATTTTCAAAGGAAATCAAGCAACTGGCCAGCGGTTTTCTGAAATCTCCGGTGTATGTTGAAGTGGCGCGCAACGAGGCTACGCATCAGGTTACACAGGTGGTTCATCCGGTCAGTAAGTCGAAGAAGCGGGCGTTGTTATCACATCTGATTTCAGAAGGTCAGTGGCAGCAGGTTCTGGTGTTCACCAAAACCAAACACGGCGCCAATCGCCTGACCAAACAGCTGGAGAGCGATGGCATTCATGCCGCCGCTATTCATGGCAATAAAAGTCAGAGCGCACGCACCAAAGCATTGGCGGATTTCAAGCAAGGCAGCATCCGCGTACTGGTTGCTACCGATATCGCAGCGCGCGGACTGGATATCGACCACCTGCCGCATGTGGTCAATTTTGAGTTACCACATGTTGCCGAGGATTATATTCACCGCATTGGTCGCACCGGCAGGGCAGGGCGCACGGGCGAAGCATTGTCACTGGTGTGTAGCGAGGAAGATAAATTATTGCGCGGCATTGAACGATTGATGAAAAAATCAATTCCCCAGGCAGTGATTGCAGGCTTTGAGCCAAGTCCTGAGGATGATCGGAAAGCCGAAGCCGAGCAGCAGCGCGGCAGGCCTGAACATCGTAGGCATAACCCGCATTCACCACGCAAGCCACGCAGTGGTCGAGGCCGTCGTCCCGGTCGACGTGAACGGGACGCCAGAAAAGCTTCGTGAACAAGCCTGGTGTGATCGGTGTGTGTCATGGGCTGCGTTGCAAGGATTACGGCGGGGAGATATTGGCGGCACAACTGAAATACCAAGGTGTTAAAGTAGAGGTTCTGGATTGCCAGAGCCTCTGCACTTATTCGCCTATCGCCTGCAAGGCAGGGCATATCATTCATCGCGCATCGATGCAGCGGGTGGCCGAATTCTGAGTTCTTGTTTGATTGGGTTTTCGGGCTAGTCTTTCTCACCCATGCCATCTATCAAACAAATGCTGAAAAACAACCGCAACTGGTCGGAACGAATCAGGAAAGAGCAACCGGGATATTTAGAGTCGATATCGTATGATCAAAAGCCTGAAATCTTGTGGGTCGGTTGCTCTGATTCACGGGTAGGGCCGGATCAGCTGATTGGTTTACCGATGGGGTCGGTGTTTGTACACCGTAATGTAGCCAATATTTTTGCCACCAATGATTTGAATTGTCTGGCTGTGCTCGAATACGCCATTGATGAACTGAAAGTCCCAAACATCGTGGTTTGCGGTCATTACGGCTGCGGTGGTGTCAAGGCAGCGCTGGAGCACAGTGGTGTTCAGCCGGTTGATCTGTGGCTGGATCAGGTGCGTTTTGTCTACAATCGCTATGCCCAAGAGTTAAATCAACTACCGCCAATTGAACGGGCCAATCGACTGGCTGAACTTAATGTTGAATCTCAAGTCCATAATATCTGCCGTAATACAATCATTCGTCAGGCATGGAAACGCGGACAGGAGGTGAATGTGATCGGTGTGATCTATGATATTCACGATGGGCTTCTCAAACAGCTTGGCATCGAGTTTCGCAGTCAGGAAGCATGGGAAGCATGCTACGGAGAAACTTTTTCCAATTGATATTTACCCGTGGGGGAAGTGCATCGGTTTTCAGTTTGCGGAGCCCGAGTTGGGCGATTGCCTGTCCGGAAGGTGTCCGGCACGCTGCAGCACCGTTTTGATTTCTTCGAGCAGGAAGGTCTCGCACTGTTCGATCCCGTTATTTCTGGCTTTCATGGTAATATATGGGCGGACGATCCACCTGATGGGAACGGTAAGGGCAAAACTGCCGATGAGTGTCCCGATCAGGATCGGAAGGATGACATTCGTGTTGAAGGACTCACCGGGGTTAACGAATGCTATCGTCAGGCTAATCAGGCTGGTGAGCATGCCCAGCACTAGATACATAGCATTCCAGTCCAGGTTCCGGCCCATGGAAATATGAAAAACTCTTTTTTTGTTCGATTGGGAAACTTCCAGAGATACTTTGAATTTCCAGAAATGTCCTCGGGTCAGATAAATGTCCCATTTTGCGGCAAAAGGGCTGGATCTGGCACGTATGACACGATGAATGGTATAACCTTTTTGGGTCGGGTATCGGGCTGATAAATCGGCAACAAGCCACTCGCCGATCATTTCAAGCATGGCTTTCGGTTCATCTTTTTTATATCCGCTCATATCCAAACGGAAGATGGGTTTCACTTGCATGTGCCTGCACCTTTTTGAAAACTAACCCGGACTATTCATGAGCAGTCAGGGATATAAATAAGTGCTTCCATGCACATATTAGCAGATGTGAAGGAATCGTATGCATTCCATCACGTGCGTATGGTATGTTTCTTTACGACTTGTGTCGCTGTTCCATGACTTCCGGAAACATTTATCCGGGGTGCGTCCGAGTCACTTAACCCCGGTGATTATCCACTGTCGATGGAATCATATCACCTGAGGCCTGCATATCCATGGCCTCCGGGTGTGAGCGGTAGTGATTACGAACCACAGCGGCCAGCTTTTCTTTAACAGCGGTATCCAGCAGCACAGGAGATGTATCCGGGAGTGTGCCGATCAGGGCCTTGAGCAGTTCATCCTGCGGGGACTGCATGCGCTCTATCCATGAGGCAAGCAAACCGGAATCCACGCAGGCAGGTAACGAGCCCATGATACCGACGTCGTTTTGATCATGCACCAGAAGACCTGTCGTTGTGCCTCGATCCAGCGTCAGAACCTGGAGAAAATAGAGTGTGTGGTAGGCGAGCTGTGCTTGATGCTGCGCATCAGTCGGTGTTGCAGGATTGTGCAGGGCATCGGTGAGGATGGTGAGATAAGTGTCGATGGCTGCTGCACCAACGGTTCGAGCCAGAGCATAGTCCGCATCAGTATCATCTGAATGATAGTTTTCCAGATAAAAATGGGCAGCGCCACGATGGCGACCGAGTGCAGGAATATAAAAATAGCGATCTCCCTGTGCATTGGCTTCATTAAATTGTGCCGGAGCTGCTGTTTTCAGGGCCGCGAGAAATTGTGAGGTATGGGCAGGGTTTTCATTGGAGGGGTTCAGATCGGCCATCATGCGCCAGTACCCCTGTCCGTGTTTCATCTTTGTCCAGCTGATATGAATATGTACCGATGGAGCCAGCGGATGTTTTGGGTGGATGATGGTTGAGATGGCTGTAGCCGAACCAAGCTTCTTTTCCAGATTATCATCGTAATGAACTTGCGAGACATTCACCGATCCGCGCCCGAACAAGTCGCCATCTGCTATTTCATAACGCACGCCGCCGCCATGACTTCCTTCATCGCGGAACCATTCAACAGCGGAAAATGACTGGCCACTACCCATGCTTCCAGCCAGTTTTTCCAACCCCGATACAAAGCGATGTTGCAGGGATGTAACCAGTTCGTGCGCACGGGCTGCGCTGATGGATGATGCCGGAACGCGTTTCATAGAAGGTATCCTGTGGTGGCCGAATAGAGAGGTGGGAAGTATGGAGGGCAATGGGGCAGTCTTCAAGTATATGCGGCCATGTCTGGCGCGTAAACGGCTGGCTGGTAAGTATAAGTAAAATGAGTTTTATTTGTGTGCACTGATGGATTGTAAAATGCAACAGATCAGAACACTGATGCTTGTCTGTTATTCGGGAACAAGCCAGTTGAAACAGGATTGTCCTTTACCATCTGCAAGGTTGTCTGAAATCCAGTTTAGCGATGTTTTTATTGCCTTCTGTGCATGCCATGGCGGATTAATAATCAATAAACCTGAGCCAAACATTTGCATTTCGGGAAAACAGTTATGACAGTCAAGTTCCAGTCTGAGAATTTTACGGATACCGGATCGTTTCAACTCACGAAATAAATCGTTATGACGTCCAGCCGGTAACAGTGGATACCAGATGACATAGCTGCCGGCTTGGAAGCGGGGATACACAGCGGCAATGGCACGGGCTACCTTGTTGTATTCATTTTTATCTTCATAAGAGGGGTCGATAAAAACCAGACCTCGTTTCTCTTTCGGTGGCAATAATGCGCCCAGTGCTTCGAAAGCATCGCGTTTGTGCAAGGCGAGCCTGCGGCGGCTGTTGAAACTAAGGCGCAGCATGTTGAATTCCTGCGGATGCAAGTCGCAAGCGGCCAGTCGATCCGGTTCCCGCAGCATGGATGCAAACAAAGCTGTGGATCCAGGGAATCGCTGAAATCCACCATCGCTGTTCTCACTCCCAATCAGCTTGAACCAGCGTTCTACGCCTTCCGGGTTTGGCTCCTGATGCAGGTGCCATAATTGTCCGACACCTGTATTAAACTCCCGATTTTTTAATGCCTCGGGTGATTTGAGGTCATAGACACCACGGCTGGCAAAGGCATCAAGGAGGAAGATCGGAGATGATTTCCTTTGCATACCGGCGACCAGATCGCCGAGTATAATATGTTTCAAAACATCAGCATGATTGCCGGCGTGATAACTGTGCTGATAACTGAGCATCGCTGCATACTGAATAGCTGTGTCAGTGTTGCAAACAATCATGCGTCGCATTAACCGTATCTCATGAGTATTCACATGATGGCAGGTGGTTTGTTGCTGTAAGAGTGGTAAGAAAACAGCCAGTCGACTATACTGTCATGTATGATTGTTCGAATCACATTGGTGTTTTTGCTGGTTTTGTTTTTGTCCGGGGGGTTAGCCCGGGCAGGCGTGGATATTCAAACAGGGCAGTTCCGGCACTGGGTTGATCAGTTCAAACAAGCACCACGTGGTCCGTTCGACGGCGTTAACTGGTTTTGTGAAGACGGGGTTATTTTACCCCCCAAGAAATACGCCTGCCGGGAGCATGGTGGCGGGATTCAACATGGCGCATGGAATCCCCGCGCACTTTTGATGCGGGAGAACGGTTATCTTGTCGGTAACCTGCTTTCTGCAATAAAACCAGAAGACTTTACAGGTTCAGACGCGCAGTTGGATGATTTGAAACAAATTCTGCTCGAACAGTTTCTGGTTCGTGTGAACGATGGCTGGATTTTTCGTCAGGCAAGGTTTTATCGTGGGGCCATACAGGCTGAAGTCGAGCAGGATGCGGCCAGTAAAATACTGTTTTCCATGTTGGAGGATCCTGCCTGGCAAACACCCGAACGCTATTTGTTATTGCGTGAGGCGGCCCGTTTGCTGCCCATTTCCGTGGAACCTGCACTGGGTGTGAAAATTCGGCAGGCTGCCACCGACATTTCGGAAAAGGACAAAGGCTTTCAAGCTCTGCGTGTCAAGATACACAGCCTGCCTGACCGGGGTGATTCGGCAAGTGTGCGGGCCTATGCACGCAATCGTGGCCAGGCTGACTTGCAGGATGTATACGAATCGCTGGCTACTGACCTGGATGCCTTGTATGCACCACAGACAACTATTCTGCGACTCAAAAAGTTGTCAGATGAATCGACCAATCAGCAATTTAAACAGAAAATGACAGAAATGATAGATGCACTTCATAGGGCAAATGGTATTCCTGAGGCCATTGCCGTAGCTACCTCCAGAGCCCAGATATTTCGTAATATTCTGTTGCACAAGAACAGCTATACGGTATACAACCGGTTACGTTTTTTGCGGGCTTCACTGATTCTGGAACAGGAAGTCTATGCTTTGGGAAATCAGCTGATTAAAACATCGGAAAGAACAAGCCGTGCAACCCGTCTCGGCTGGTTACGATATCTGGGTGATGCACTGCACGCAACAGGGTTATTGTCTGACCGTCAGTGGCAATCAGCCCGCCATGAACTGGAGACGCTGATTCACAGTGATGACATCAGTGTTCATGATTATTACACAGGGTTGCGTTATCTGGCGCGTGTTAGCGAATGGGCTCAACGCACACTGGAATTCCATTTCGATCATACCGTGAAGCACTGGCAGCATTTAACGCCGTTGGCTCGAAACTTTATGCCCGAGCGTTTGCGCAGCAGCCCTTTGTTACCATTCACACGGATTCTGGATTCACTGGTTGCTGATGCCGGGCGTCTCAGTGGCATTACACACAGGGTTTTCGGGCGGGAAATAGCGACCGGCTTGCGGGCATTAAATCCGGGTATCCGTCGTGGAATATTGTTACCGGCTCCGGCTGCGGGGGAAGATATGCGGGCTGATGGTATCTATATGCTGGATGCGACCCGGCAGGAACTGAAACCTGTAGCAGGTATTATTACCCGAGGCGAAGGAAGCTCTGTATCGCATGTGCAACTGCTGGCGCGGAATCTGGGGATTCCGAATATGGTTGTTGATGATGCATTATTTGCAACGATTCAAGCCCATGCTGGTGAACGTATTGTCATGGCGATCAGTTATCAGGGCATGGTTTCTATCGAACCGGACAGTTCGAAATGGGATGCTGTTTTTGGCAGGGAATCGATTGCCAGAGATATCATCACAGCTGATCTGAAAAAGCTGAATCTGGCTGATACAAGACTGAAATCCCTGGATAGAATTCGCGCCCGGGATTCGGGCCGGACAGTCGGCCCCAAAGCGGCTAATCTGGGAGAATTGTTTCATTATTATCCGGATATGGTGAATGCGGGTATTATCCTTCCATTCGGTGTGTTCCGAAAGCATCTGGACCAGCCACTTGAACAGGGAGGCCCGAGCGTATTTGAATGGATGCAGTCTCAGTACAAACGCCTGGCACAGATCAGCAGCAGTTCACAACGCAGCAGGGAAACACAGTTGTTTCTGGCCCATTTACGGCAATGGATCATCAACAGCGATCCCGGCGAGTCCTTTCGCGAGCAGCTTCGCAGTGCACTCCGGCATGAATTTGGCGAAGGGGGTGGCTATGGGCTGTTCGTACGCAGTGATACCAATGTTGAAGATTTACCCGGCTTTAGTGGTGCAGGCTTGAATCTGACTGTGCCCAATGTGGTGGGCTTTGAAAATATCATTACAGCAATTTTGCGTGTTTGGGCCTCGCCATTTACTGCTCGCGCCTTTGCCTGGCGGCAGGCATATATGCGAAACCCTGAACATGTATATCCGGCAGTATTGCTGATGAAGAGCTTTGCATCTGAAAAATCAGGCGTGCTTGTGACCTCGGATGTTGATAATGGGGATCGTCAATGGATATCGATTGCAATCAATGAAGGTGTTGGCGGTGCTGTAGAAGGGCAGGCGGCAGAAGAACTCAGGGTACAACGAAGCAACGGGATGGTGAAACTTCTGGCACAGGCATCTGCGCCTGAACGTGCCGGTCTTAATCCTCAAGGTGGCATGATCCGGCGGGCGGCCAGTGGTCGTGAATATGTGTTGTTAAAAGACGAAATTGAGCAGTTACGCAGTCTGGTTACCGATGTGGAGCGGCGATTCCCGTTGCCCCGAAACGGTGATGGATTACCTGTTGTCGCGGATATCGAGTTTGGCTTCCGGCATGGGAAGATGGCACTGTTCCAGATTCGTCCCTTTGTTGAGAGTCGGCGTGCAAGTCGGAGCCTGGCATTGGTTGAAATGGATAGGCAATTGTCAGGAAGGGAAAATATCAGGGTGCAATTGGATCAGCATCCAGTGGCATTGGATGCTCTGAGGTGATGCAGTTCTGGCTGTTTGGGACGTCGTTGATTCTGCTATCATTCAATGCATATGCCTTTCCGCTGGACGGGGCTGCGGAAACCGGCATCACCCGTCTGGACGGCTACCGGCTGGCCCAGCAGGGCAAGGTGCGGGGCAACCGTGTGCCGGTGGGTGCGCAACTGGGAATGGATCAGGTTGGTTTGAGGTTGCAAGGTCGCTTTGGGCACGGGCTGCCAAGCCCTGATCCGGAATTATCGCAAGCTATTATCAAATTGCTGGGAGCTGATGCACCTGACTACAGTATCAGTGTGCTGGATTTCAGTGATATGGACAGACCGCGCTATGCGGAATATCAGGCGAATGTGATCCGAAACCCGGGCAGTGTGGGAAAACTGGTTGTTGCTCTGGCTCTTTTTCAGGCACTTGCCGATATTTATCCTGATGATATTGAAGCCCGTGAGAAAGTATTACGGGACAGCATGATTGTGGCCGACGAATTTATCCACTCTGACCATCACACGGTGCCGTTCTGGTATCAGGACAAGATGCGTATGGTCAAACGGCCATTGGCCGAAGGTGATATTGCCAATTTCTGGACCTATCTGGACTGGATGTTGTCAGCCAGTTCCAATGCCGCTGCCAGTATGGTGTTCAAGCATGTGATGCTGTTGCGTCACTTCGGTCGTGATTATCCGGTCAGCAGTCAGGAAGAACATGATTATTTCAGCCTGACACCGAAAAAAGAGCTCAGTAATGCATTATTGGAGGGGTTACAGCATCCGGTCATTCGCAATGGGCTGGATCCTGACAGGCTTAGACAGGGAGGGTTCTTTTCCCGCACTGGCAAACGGCGTGTGCCGGGAAGTAACAGCGTTGCCACAGCCCGGGAACTGATGTTTTATGTTCTGAAAATGGAGCAGGGAAAACTGGTTGATAGCTGGTCCAGTTTGCAGATCAAGCGTTTATTATATATGACCCAGTGGCGGATTCGGTATGCCTCCTCGCCGGCGTTGAAGGGTGCTGCGGTCTATTTCAAATCCGGTTCATTCTACAAATGCAAACCCGAAGTTGGGTTTGTATGCAAAAAATACAAAGGCAATGCACTGAATTTAATGAATTCAATCGCCATTGTAGAAGATCCGGCGGGTGCGCCGGTGCTGAATTATATGGTTGTGGTTACATCAAATGTTTTGAAGAAGAACTCGGCTGTGGCTCAGCAGACGCTAGCGACGCGAGTGCACCGGTTGATGCAACGTCTGCATCGTGTGCATGAAGGGAAACGATGATTGCATCCATTTCATGGATGAGTTTCTTCATCCACTGGCCGCCTTTAGGATCTCTGGCCAGAGCAACGGCAATATAGCGACGGCCATCGTGCTCAATCAGGGCGCTGTCGGCATGGTAGGTGCGCCATGTTCCTGATTTCCGGTACATCTTTAGATCACTATAATGGCTGGCCTCCAGACCTTTGACAAACTTGTGGCTGATGGCCGATTTGGAAAGGATGTCTTTCATCTCATGCGAATATTTCGGTGATACCAGTTGCCCGGTTTCCAGTAGATAATAGTAGCGAGCTGTTTGAATGGCAGTGGCACCGTGGGAGAGATGGTGCAATGGATCACGATGGAAAGCCTGCCCACTCGCGTACTCTTTTCCCACCCACAGGCCACCGTTGTGGTTCGGGTCATAGAGTTTGTATTTGGGGGATTCGAGAACCTCGTTAATATAGTTTCCACCTACTTTTCTGATCATTTTAGTAGCATCCTTATTGGATGAATGGCGGATCATTCTGGTCATGGTTTTACGCAAATCATTATTCAGTGGCAGTTTTCCTGCAGCGATGCGCTCAAAAGCAGCCAGCAGGATTGCAATCTTGGGCATGCTGGCTGCATACATCATTTCATCGCCGTTGACCTGCGCCATGCTGGGTGCGGCCGGGTCGGTGACATCCACCAGTGCAACAGCCAGACGTTTATCGCGGATTGCGCCGGTCAGATGCAGTGAGGCAATGTGCTGCTCCAGCATTTTCTGCATTTTCGGATTGGCGTGGTCACGAATTGCAGGGGGAGTTTTTTTCAGTTTTATGGTTGTGTTTTTATGATTGTTGAGCGGATGGTGGGAATGCTCAACAGAAATAGATTTGTGGGGGGCAAGCGTAAAAAAAAGTAGCCCGGTCATTAATCTGAACCACATTTTTACTGTTGTACGCGATTTGTGTGCCATACGCGCCTTCCCCGCCGAAACTAACTACTCCGACTGTACAAGCCATGCTATCATACTCCATAATCATCCGCCATGTCAATTACGCAAGACAAGACTCAAGACCGGCCTTTGCTCCGTTGCGTATTTTTGTTTACAAACTTTTTTCTGATCATTGCAGCATTGTATCATCTCAAGCCGGCTAGCCGTTCAATATTTCTGGAGGTATTGGGCAGTGAGTTTTTGCCCTATGTGTGGATAGCGACAGCTCTGACCCTTGGTTTGATAGTCTCTTTCTACTACCGCCTGATTGCACGCTTTTCACGATTACATGTGGTGCTTGCAACAGTCTCTATCATGATCGTATTGCTGATCGGATTTCGGCCATTGATGACGCATCCTGTACCGATTACAGCTTTCGCATTTTTCATTTTTGTCGATATTCTCAGTGTGGTGCTGGTGGAACAATTCTGGAGCCTTACCAATAGCATCTATTCCGAGCAAGAGGGCAAGCGCTGGTATGGTCTGATTGCAACCGGAGGGTTGGTGGGCGGTGTGGTCGGAGGGCAGTCCACAGAGATGCTGATCAGGCAAGCAGGCATGCAGACTATTGATTTGCTGCTGGTTGCTGCAGCTATTCTGCTGGGGCTTATTGCGCTTACGCTGCTGATGCAGCGAGCCGGTCTGTATCAGCATATCAGCGTTGCAGTCAACGAGCGGGACATCGAAAAAGGTAGCTGGCGGGCTATTCTTGCCAACCGATACCTGAAATTAATTACACTGATTGTGCTGCTGGCACAGATGGTTGGTCCGCTGGTGGAATATCAGTTTATGACTGTCATTGAATCGACGCTGAGCGGTCGTGATGAGCGTACCGCCTTTTTGGGAGAATTGTTCAGCCTGCTGGGGGCTGTGGCGATTGCCGTGAATGTGCTGATTGTGCCAGTCGTCCATCGCTGGCTGGGTGTTATTGCCGGCCTGAGTGCGCAACCGCTTGCCGTGTTTATCGGTTCTTTATTCTACATGGCCTCGCCGAGCCTTATAACAGGGTCAGCACTTCAGATTGCTGACCGCGGGTTGTCATATTCAATCAACCGTGCATCAAAAGAGCTACTGTATGTCTCTGTTGACCCGCTATTGATTTTTCAGGCCAAAGCATGGATTGATATGTTTGGTTACCGCCTGTTCAAGGTGCTGAGTTCATTCCTGATCCTGTTGTTGACGCAGTGGCTGCCATTCAGGGCATCCAGTGCAGATTTAATCTGGCTGGTGCTGCTGATTTGTATTGGTTGGGGTTTGACGCTGATAACGCTTAGCAAGGAATATGGGAAAAGGGTTTCAGGCAGGCGTAACCCACGGTAGTAAAAAAAGCCCGACAAGCTGAGCAGCCGGCCGGGCTTTTTCGACCTGTTATGGTTATGATTACATGATGCGTTTCGCGGAATATCGTGGTGCTTTCGCAACCTTCGTGGCGCTTGCCTGGGTTGCAAAGTCAGCATGTTGAAAAATAATGTTATCCATTTCACGAATCAGCCGGGTCATCCACACGCCGCCTTTTGAATCATGGGCCAGTGCGACGGCGATATATCGGCGGCCATTGTGCTCAATCAGGGCGCTGTCGGCATGATAGGAGCGCCAGCTGCCTGACTTTCTGTAGATTTTCGCGTTGGTGTTACTCAAGCCCTTGACGAATTTATGATGGATACCCGATTTGGACAAAATATTTTTCATTTCGTGTGAAAATGCTGGAGAAACGAGATTGCCGGTTTCCAGCATATAGTAGAAACGGGCGACCTGCATGGCTGTGGCACCATGCGACAAATGGTGCAGGGGATCGCGATGGAAGGCCACGCCGCGGGCGTACTCCTTGCCAACCCAGAGACCGCCGTTGTAGCTCGGGTCATAGAGTCTGTATTTCGGGGATACCAATACCTGATTGATATATTCTCGACCGACTTTTCTGATCATGGCCGTGGCATCCCTGTTAGACGAGTGGCGAATCATCTTTGTCATGGTTTCGCGCGTATCGTTGTTCAGTGTCAGTTTGCCATGCGCGATGCGCTCGAAAGCCGCCAGCAGGATGGCAATTTTTGGCAGGCTGGCAGCATACATCATCTCGTCGCCATTGACCTGCGCCATGCTCGGAGCAGACGGGTCAGTGATATCGACCAGGGCAACCGACAGCCGTTTTTGGCTGACTGCCTTGTCCAGATGGAGGTGTTTGATGCTGGCGTCAAGGCGCTGCTGCAAATCAGGGCTGGAATGCTGGCGAATTGACGTATTTGTGGTGCCCGAAGCGAAGGAATAAACAGGCATCGTGATTATTGCGCTACAGAAAAAGCCGAGCAGGAATTTTGATGTCATGCGTATCTCCTTGTTTTTTTTGAACTACTGCATAGTAATAACGGACATGGTGATTAAGCAATCAGTGCGTCTGCAGCATGTATCATTTCGTCACAATTCGTTCTATCTGGTGCGAATTTTATATACCTGTACGCAAAATAAAGTGATATAACTTACATGTAGCATTTATCTCACATGAGTTGAAAGAACACAGTGTGGATGCGAATTATCATAACGAGGTTTATTTCGGGTGCCCGGAGCAACGTAATCGCGCCAGTCAGGCAAGGCTTGACCGGTAGGTATCATTATTGATAATGCGCGCCTGTTTCAAATCGCCTGGAGGTTGGCATGCAGCGGCACTGGCTTGTGACATTGCAGAACCTTGCGGCAACCGGCAGGCAGTGGGATACGGATGTCCCTGAGGCAATATTGCAGGATCAGGGAATTGGTTCTGTGCGAGCGTTGGCCGGTTTGGCCTCTGATGTGCACTGGCAGGTTGAACTTGAGCGTGTTGGTGATGTGTACCGGTTATGCGGGCAGTGGCATGGGTTGATCCGGCGTCAATGCAGTCGTTGTAATGCGGAATTTGACTGGCAGGCTGAAGGACAAACAGCATGGGAATTTCAGCTTGGTGACGAGCCACAACATGCAGAGTCCGAGAGTACGTGTGAGTATGTGGCAGCACCCGGCGAGATTAATCTGCTTGACCTGTTGCGCGAAGATATTTGGCTGGCATGGAAAGCTGATGTGATTTGCAGTGATTCATGCCAAGGTCTGTGTCAGGGTTGTGGCGTCGATTTGAACAGAGAGACATGCCAGTGTGCACAGGATAAAAGCGATCATCCTTTCGCGGCCTTGCGTGATTTGAAATTGGGCGATTAATAGTTGATGATTGGCACGCCTGTTCATGGGCGCGATGATGGTTTTTTGCGAAGTCATTATAAGTTCGGTTAACGAGTTTTATTGTAGGAGAGTAGAATGGCAGTTCCAAAGAGAAAAACGAGCACATCCAAGCGAAATATGCGTCGATCACATGACCGGATTGTGCCTGCCGGCATGTCCGAATGCCCTGAATGCGGCGAAATGATGCGTCCGCACCATGCCTGTCCTCATTGCGGCACCTACAAGGGCCGCGAAGTAATAGCTTCAAACGAAGATTAATCCAGACTGTTTATGATTGCCGGTACGAACAGTCATTCCATTGTCTGAACCGGATCAGAACACCGGCGGCAGCCAACAGGGTGCTGATCGGAATATCCGTATTTTGATAGACGGGCATGGCGGCGATCATGCGCCGGATATGGTTCTGGATGCACTTGAAATTGCACTTTCAGCCGGTTTCGCGGGCCGTTTTTCTGATGCCCGTTTTTCTGATGTATTCACGCTGGGCCTTGTCGGGCAGGAAGATGTATTGCTGCCGCTTCTGCAGCAAAGGGGGATAGCCGAGCGTGTTTCGCTGGTTCCTGCGACAGAGATTGTTGGCATGTGTGATTCACCTTCGCATGCGCTGCGTCGTAAAAAAGATTCTTCCATTCATGTCGGTGCGCGCATGGTACGTGATCGTGACTGGGATGCGCTGGTCAGTGCAGGCAATACAGGCGCCCTGATGGCGATCTCGAAAGTTATCCTGAAAACAATACCCGGCATTGATCGTCCTGCGATCGCTTCGACGATCCCTTCTGTCGATAATGGGCGCACCCTGATGCTGGATGCGGGTGCCAACACCGAGTGCACTTCCGATCATCTGGTACAATTTGCTATCATGGGTTCCTGTTATATGCAGGCTGCTGAAGGCATGCAAAGCCCGCGTGTCGGCTTGCTTAATATTGGCAGTGAAGATATCAAGGGTACCGATGTCATTAAACTGACCTCTACCAAACTGGCTGAAACTGATCTGAATTATATAGGCAATGTCGAAAGCACGGATCTGTTCGGCAATGATGTCGATGTCGTGGTGTGTGACGGTTTCGTCGGAAACGTGGCATTGAAAGCAATCGAGGGTACGGCAACTTTTTTAGGCAACAGCATGAGACGTGAACTGACTTCAGGCATGGTAGCCAAGACCGGCGCATTGCTGGCGCGAAATGCATTGAAACGTTTCAAGGATACCGTTAATCCGGGTAAATATAATGGTGCGCCGCTATTGGGCTTGAACGGTATTGTGGTGAAAAGTCATGGCGGTACTGATGCCGAAGGGTTTGTCAGCGCGATTGCCATTGCCTGCCGTGAAGTAAGCGAAAATCTGACCGATCATATTGCTGAATCGGTGCAGGATCTGGTGGAGATATGAGCCTGGCTTCGGTTCACCTTACCGGTATTGGCGGCTATCTGCCTGAACGCGTTTTAGCCAATACCGAGCTGGAACAGATGGTAGATACTACGGATGCGTGGATCGTCGAGCGTACCGGTATCCACCAGCGTCACATTATCGCAGTAAATCAGATGACATCGGATATGGCTGTTGAAGCGGCTAAAATAGCGTTGGCCGATGCCGGAATCAGTATTGATGATATTGATGCGCTGGTTGTTTCGACCACGACCCCCGATCTTATTTTTCCTGCCACAGCGACGGTGGTGCAGGCCAAACTGGGCGGCAAGGATTTTCCGGCCTGGGATATTCAGGCGGTGTGCTCGGGCTTTGTTTATGGGCTGGCTCAGGTTGAAGGGATGATGCGTGCCGGCATGTTCAAGCGCGTACTGTTAATCGGTGCCGAAGCGATGAGCCGCATTGTTGACTGGACCGACCGCGGCACATGTATTCTGTTTGGTGATGGTGCCGGCGCCGTTGTATTGGAAGCACGTGAATCCAGTGCGGAAAATGGTTTGATTGGTTCTGTATTGCATGCCGATGGTGCGTATCGCGATTTGTTGAAGGCGGTTCATCCGCACCCGCCATCCAGCCCGGGTTTGCATCAACAGGTGAATCATGAGGCTGCTGATTTCAGTCTTGATTCTGCCGGTACTGCTGCGGTTGAGATGAAAGGCAATGAAGTGTTCCGTGTTGCTGTCGCCAAACTGGGTGGCGTGGTGAATGAGATTCTGGCTAAATATGAATTGAGCGATAGTGATATCGATTGGCTGGTGCCGCACCAGGCCAATATTCGTATTATTCAGGCGACGGCAAAGAAATTGAAAATGGATATTGATCGTGTGGCGCTGACGGTGGGTTCGCATGGCAATACATCATCAGCCAGTGTACCGCTGGCCTTGAATGAACTATACCGTTCAGGCCGTCTTGAGAAGGGGCAATTGATTCTTCTGGAGGCATTTGCCGGCGGTTTTGCCTGGGGCGCCAACCTGCTGCGCTGGTCAAAGTAACAGTCAAAAGCATTTACCACAGAGTACGCAGAGTTACGCAGAGGAAAGGCAAAACACACGGGGTAATATCATTGTGCGTATCGCAGCCTGATTGTTTTGTCTGTAATCGGCGCTCCGGATGCTCTCTGTGCGCAAGGTTTGAATAGAATGGTAATAACCAACGAAGGATGTAAACGTGGCTGATTTTGTATTTTTGTTCCCGGGACAGGGTTCCCAGTCGAAAGGGATGCTGGATACTTTTGATGGCATTGATGTCGTCAGGCAAACGCTGGAAGAGGCATCGGATGCGCTGGGTTACGATATGGCAGCATTGATTCGTGATGATGCCGATGGAAAACTGGGGCAGACTGAGTTCACGCAACCGGCGCTGTTGACGGCATCGATTGCCATGCTGCGTTTGTGGCGTGAGTTGGGCGGGCCGGAAGCCGAGCAGGTGGCTGGGCATTCGCTGGGCGAGTATTCCGCATTGGTAGCAGCAGGCGCGATCGATTTTGCCGATGCGGTTCAGCTGGTGGCTTTTCGGGGGCGCGCCATGACTGAGGCTGTGCCTGCCGGTGTTGGCAGTATGGCGGCGATTCTGGGACTGGCCGATGATGTGGTGGAAGAGCTGTGTGAGGCTGCTTCCTCGGATCAAGAAAAAGTATGGGCGGCAAATTATAACTGTCCGGGTCAACTGGTGGTGGCAGGTCACACAGCCGCCGTGGATCGGATGATGGTGGCAGCTAAAGAGACCGGTGCCAAACGCACCTTACCATTGGCAGTCAGTGCGCCATCGCATACGCCATTGATGCAATCTGCAGCCGATGTAATGGCGACTCGTTTGCAGGAAATTACTATTCACGCGCCGGCATGCCCTGTGTGGAGCAATGCCAATGCTGCGCCAGAACAGGATGTGGCCAATATTCGTGCTGCACTGGTAGCGCAATTAGTGTCACCGGTGCGCTGGACAGAAACCGTGCAGAAACTGGTGGCTGGCGGTATCACTCAGGGTATCGAAATGGGCCCGGGCAAGGTGTTGTCAGGACTCGTCAAACGCATTGAGCGTGCTATGCTTGTTGGGGTTAGTGTAAATCCTGAACAGATGCATGCCAGCCTGAGTAGATTGGCGGGGGAGTAAGCTATGAGTGAAGTGAAAACAGCATTGGTGACCGGCGCAAGCCGTGGTATCGGCTTTGTAGTTGCCGGGAAACTGGCCGAGGCAGGTTACAATCTGGCTATCTGCGGCACGACGCAAACCACCATCGATAAGGCAGCCGGGAAGATTCGTGATGCAAGCGGGGTGGAAGTGACTGCTCAGGCCGTTGATGTTTCAGATCGTGATCAGATTCAGAATTTTGTGAAGGATACTGCCAAACATTTCGGTCGCCTTGATGTGCTGGTTAACAATGCCGGTATTACCCGTGACAACATTTCCATGCGTATGAAAGCTGAAGAGTGGGCTGCGGTGATTGATACCAACCTGTCTTCTGTGTTCAATGCCATGCAGGCGGCGCTGCGTCCGATGATGAAAGCGCGCGGCGGGCGCATGATCAATATTTCGTCTGTTGTGGCGGGCATGGGTAATCCGGGACAACTGAATTATTGTGCCAGCAAGGGCGGAGTGGAAGCGATGACCCGTTCTCTGGCGCGTGAGATTGGCTCACGCGGCATCACTGTCAACGCGGTGGCACCGGGTTTTATTGCGACGGATATGACTGCCGGGCTCGGTGAAGAAGCCCATGCACAGCTGACGTCTCAGGTGCCACTGGGTCGTTTGGGGCAGCCGGAAGATATTGCTGCCGCAGTATGTTTTCTGGCCAGTGATGCAGCCGGTTATATTACCGGACAAGTGCTGCATGTGAACGGCGGCATGTATATGTAGTTTTAAAGGCCTGCACTCAGGCTTTTAAAAGAGCTCATACTTGTGCGCATATGGGCCTTATGATAGAAGCCGCACCTATAAAAATTTCGGGAGGACTTATGTCTGCAGAAATCGAAGCTAAAATTATTAAAATCGTATCCGATCAGCTGAATGTTGATGAGAGCGAAATCAATCCTGATTCTTCTTTCGTAGATGATCTGGGTGCAGATTCACTGGACACTGTTGAGCTGGTGATGGCATTCGAAGAAGAATTCGATGTTGAGATTCCGGACGAAGATGCCGAAGGCATCCAGAGTGTTCAGAACGCCATTGATTATATCGCCGCCAAAGCGGATTAATTATGACCAGACGCGTTGTCGTCACAGGTGTCGGGCTGGTTACCCCGCTGGGTACAGGTACGGATGTCAGTTGGGAAAATCTGATTGAGGGCAAGTCCGGCATTCGCCGGATTAGTCATTTCGATGCAGAAGCTACCGGTATGGCCTGTACCATTGCGGGTGAAGTGCCTGACTTTGAAGTTGGGGATTACATCAATCGCAAAGATGCACGCAAGATGGATACCTTTATTCAGTATGGTGTTGCCGCAGCGGATATGGCTTTGAAACAATCCGGACTGGAAATCACCGAGACCAATGCCGAACGTGTCGGGGTGGCTATCGGTTCAGGAATCGGCGGTATGCCGGCCATTGAAAAAACCATGCGTGCATACGAAAAAGGTGGGGCTCGCAAGATTTCCCCATTCTTTATTCCGATGACCATTATCAATATGGCATCCGGTTGGGTATCCATGTTAACCGGTGCCAAAGGCCCGAATGTAGCAACGGTGACTGCCTGCGCTACTGCAACCCATGCCATCGGAGATGCCTTTGAAATCATCGCCAGTGGCAAGGCGGATGCCATGATTGCCGGTGGAACGGAAGCCTGTATCTGTGAACTCGCCGTAGGTGGATTCAGCGCATCCCGTGCTTTGTCCACCCGAAATGATGAACCGGAACGCGCATCCCGCCCATGGGATGTGGATCGTGATGGTTTCATTATGGGTGAGGGTGCTGGTATTCTGATGCTGGAATCACTGGAAACTGCAAAAGCTCGCGGCGCAAATATATTGGCCGAGATATCCGGCTTCGGTATGTCTTCGGATGCTTACCATATCACTACACCATCACCGCGTGGTGAAGGCGGTGGTCGTTGTATGAAGATGGCGCTGGATTCAGCCGGACTAAATCCGGAGGATGTGGATTATATCAATGCGCACGGTACGTCTACGCCTGCCGGTGATATTTGCGAAACGCAGGGCATCAAGGATGCATTTGGTGCGCATGCCAGCAAGCTGATGGTGTCTTCAAGCAAGTCGATGACGGGTCATCTACTCGGCGCTGCCGGCGGTATTGAAGCAGCATTCTCTGTGTTGGCGCTTCACAACGGCGTGGTTCCGGCCACGATCAATCTGGATAATCAGGATCCTGAATGCGATCTGGATTATGTGCCGAATACAGCACGCGATGTTGATATCAACGTCGCTATTTCCAATTCGTTCGGCTTTGGTGGTACTAACGCTTCAGTCGTCATACGCAAGTTCGACTGATCTTCACCACAGTTCAGTCCAGAATTAAACCGGCGTGATTTTCCGCGTCATAGCAAACAAAGGCCGTAAGCATTCCGCTTACGGCCTTTTTTCATCGTTTCCGGATAAGTTTTCGGCCATCCTTGAAGACCCTTCGGGTGAAGGGAAACAGTTTCTTGTTTCCGGACAGGGTGAATCCACATCGCTGGCACAGTATGCAGGTGAACAGGAAGCCACGTATTTTTTTGAGCACTGGAAAGCCACTGTGGAAACTCATGAAAATTCACCGGCTATCCGGTGTCTGGTGTATGCCGCTTACGAAGCCGGTGGCTTGATTGAGGATTTACCCGAGGCGAAAACTGCGCTGCCGGGGCCTTTGTTGTGGGCCTTATATCCGGATTTTTCATTCTGTTTTGATGATGAACACATCCATTTGGCGGCAAGCAATGAACAATCACTGAAATCGGCTCTGATCATGCTGGATGAGACCGATCCTCCATCATCGCAGGCGACACCGTTTGAAGCTGCTGATCTGATCACCACATCGGCAACACAGTACAAAAAAGCTGTGCAGCTGGTGAAGGATTACATTGCAGCAGGTGATGTGTTTCAGGCCAATATCGCCCGTTTCTGGCAAATGCCGTTTGAAATTTCAAAACTGACAGCATTATATGATCGTTTACGACGGGTTAATCCGGCCCCATTTTCATCGTTTGCCCGGATCGAATCCGCCTCTGACAGTTTATACCTGATTTCCGCCTCGCCGGAGCGCCTGTTTCGCATGCATGCCGATGGCAAGGTGGATACCCGGCCCATTGCCGGCACCAGAAGGCGTGCTGAAGGCGATAAAGACGATGAGCTAAGGGCAGAGATGCTGTTGTCGGAAAAAGAGCGTGCAGAGCACATCATGCTCGTTGATCTGGAGCGTAATGATCTGGGTCGGGTGTGTAAGCCGGGCTCTGTCGAGGTCAATGAGCGTTTGATCGTTGAACAGTATGCCACTGTACAACATATCGTATCCAATGTGCGCGGTGTTCTTGAAGCAGGGCACGACGTGGTTGATTTGTTCAGGGCCATGTTTCCCGGTGGTACCATTACCGGCTGTCCGAAAGTGCGCTGCATGGAAATTATCCACGAACTGGAAAACAATGCCCGAGGCCCCTATACCGGCGGGCTGGGCTATATTGCCTGGGATGGCTCTGCCGACATGAATATCCTGATTCGCACCTTCTGGCACCATGAAGGCAAACTATGCTGGGCCGCTGGTGCCGGTATCGTCGCCGACTCCGATCCCGAACATGAACTCATCGAAACCGAACACAAAGCCGAAGGCCTTCTCAGAGCACTGTCGGCGGATTAAGCCGATTTTTAAATAACACTTTCCGGCTATTTTCAGTCATTCGTTCGAGTCCTGTATGGGGAGCCATTTCAGGACAAAACCAGGTACTTTTTCTATCATATTTATCTTTTGGGGTAGTCTTAAAATAGGCTGAATGAGTTTCCATGAGCTGTTGATAGTTTGAATATATGTGTATTTGTGGCCTATACTCTGGTGTGCGGGCAAGGGTTGATGTATTTATAGCCCCCCCCCGTGTTACTGAGACGGAAGCCTACTAGGTGGTAAAGATTAATCGACACAGGTTGAGTCGGTACATTCCTGCCAGCATCCAAAGGGAAGTTAGGCAACGTTCCAAGTTTGGTTGTGTGAGATACGCTGCGTGATACTGGGTTACCCTCAGGAGATTAGCAGATTTATCAGCTCAGCTAAACTTACTTAGAGTTTTAGGGGGAAAGGACAGAACTAATGTGTGATAATAAGATCATTGTTTTGGATCATTATGAGAACATAATCCTTGATCCGCAACGCCCTCCATTGAACAATCTGCATGCTTTGAATTTTATGCCACAAGGCCTTTATGCATTAGCATTAACGATTCTAAAACAAGAAGAGAAGCATGCACATGGTTATCAAATGAAGTGGTTCAGTAAAATCCCTCACATTGTACCCAATGCCTTCCACTGGTTTAGCATTTCATTGGTAAACTATGTTAGGCTGGTTGGGCTAATTCATGTAATGCAGCAAAATAAATGGACATCCGTAGACTTATTAGATCAACAAAAGAAAAATGTAATCAAGACTTATTGCAATAAATATATTGAAGTCGTCATTCCTGACGTAAATACATGGCGCAATAAAGTATCAGCACACTTCGCTGCAACCGATCCATATAAAGATGATAACTTAGGGACTCTTGAGGATTCCGTAATGTTGAATGTCGGTGTTTCTGATGAACGTTTCAAAACTTCTACTTTGAGCTTGGTTATAGGAGGCAAAACTTCCGAGTTACCACAATGGTCGGTTACTGAAACCTTTGAATTGCTCATAAATAGATATTGGCCAGGAACTGTTTTAAGTTCTAATCCAGACAATGCCATTCCCCCAAATTACAAGCCGAATACTGGAACATAATCGCTATCCAATCTAAGTGCTCAAGATACCCTTTCCTATGTTTTTCTCAGACGCAAATAACATCATACCAGTAGTGCCCAGATTTGTCCGGAACGGAGAACCATACAGGACTCGAACGAATGACTGAAAATAGCCGGAAAGTGTCGACGGCGATTGTCGCAGGGCAGTTAAATGAGAATGGACAGTGAGTTGTGATTAATCGTCGAAGCCGGTGGAGGCGTGATTTTCGAAGCGGGTGTATTTATTCACGAATGTCAGTTTCACATCGC